>NZ_JBHTWX010000181.1:0-8614 GCF_042792155.1 Kitasatospora sp. NPDC056651
GACCCCGGGGTGGCCCGTTCGCGTGGGGCGGCCCGTCTGGCGGCGAGCAGCGAGGCCAGCAGCCCCGAGGCGTCGATCCCGCGCGGCAGGTCGCTCACCTGCCCGTCCCCGACCTCGACCACCCGCCAGCCGGAGCCGTCCGCCCGGCTGGCGAGGTCGGTGGTCACGAAGCGGCAGCCGAGCCTGCGGACCAGCGTTTGGACGTCGGCGAGGTCGGGCTCGACGGCCTGGCGCGGGGCGTCGGGGTGCGGCCCGACCAGAACGGGCCGGCCGTCCAGCCACCACACCCGGGCCTCCACGGCGCGCCCGCCCGTACCCGGCGCGTCGCCGCCCACACGCTCCGCACCGGCCGCACCGGCCGCACCGCTCTGTCCGGCCTCACCGCCGGGCCCGTCGTGTCCGGCCGCGTCACCGCGTCCGTTCCTTCCGGCCCCACCACCGTGTCCGGTCGCACCGCCCGGACCGTTCCCGTCGTCCGTTCCGGTGGGCGCGCCCTCGAACTCCTCGTACCGCCGCAGCACCACGCCGCCCGCCAGGAACTCGCCCTGCAGCTCTACGAACCGCTCCACCACCCGGCCGACGGCGGCCAGGTCCGCCAACTCCGGTACGTAGCAGGCCTCGTGCCACTCGTGCTTGCGCGACTTCACGTAGTCCTTGACGATCGCCGGGCCGCGGCCGCCGAGCCGGGCCGCGGCCTCGGCCAGCTCCTGCGGTCCGGGCACCACCGGCCCGTCGGACGGGATCCACGCACTGGCCGGGGTCGAGCCCTCGAACACGTCGTACCAGCCCGGCAGTTCATGGGCCGCCGCGTAACCGGGCGCGCTGGTCAGCAGGTTGCCGCCGCGGGCGGTGAGTGCGGCGGCGAAGTCCGCGTACCGGGCGGAGGGCAGCATCCAACCCCGGTACCAGAGCGGGCCGCTGTCCTGCGGCACCCGCCGGACCGCCTCCTCGGCCCGCCCGGCGAGCAGCGCGTCGTGGTCGACCAGGTGGTGCCCGCCGCCCAGTTCCCGCAGCATCCGGGCCTCCCAGGCGAAGTGCGGGTCGGGCCGGCGCGGGTTGAGCGGATCGGCGGGAAAGATGATCTCGGGTACGGGCATGGCCGCCAGGGTACGGCCGGTGGACGGGCCGGGCGCCCGCCACGACGGACCGGCCCGCCCGAGCACCCGACCGGAGTGGTGAACCCACTCGACGCCCCGGGCGGCCGCTGCGAGAGTGAGCCGATGCGAAATCTGTTGCGACCGCGCACACGCAAGCCGAGGCAGGCCGCCCGCACGGTGGTGCTGGACGAGAACGGCTCGGTCTTCCTGCTCCGTTCGGACAACGACGAGGTCGGCGTGCACTGGACCATGCCGGGCGGCGGACTGGAGCGGGGCGAGACCCCGTGGGACGGTGCCCGACGCGAACTGTGGGAGGAGACCGGCTGGCGCGACCTCGAACCCGGCCCGCTGCTCTGCACCTGGGAGCACGACTTCACCTGGCACGGCACCCCGGTCCGCCAGCACGAGCACATCTACCTCTCCGGCGGACCGCACCGCGGTCCGGTCGGCGACGTCAGCCGGGCGCACGCCGTCGACCGGATCCTCGACTGGCGCTGGTGGACCCCCGCCGACCTCGCCGACGAGAACGCCGACGCGCTCTGGCCTCCGATGCTGCCGGACCTGCTGGACGCGGTCCGCGGGGGCTGGGCCATGGACGGGCGGCCACCGGTGCCCGTCGACCTCGGGTACGTCCCGAACACCCCGGCCGCGCGTTAGGGCGGACTTCCGGTCCCGCCGGGTCCCGCCGGGTCCCGCCGCCCGGGCCCGTCGTGGAACGGCCCCCGGTGGAACGGTCACGGGCGTGTGCTGCGCCGGGTCCGCGGGGCCGGGCCGGACTCCCAGCCGTGCAGTTCCAACTCCCGGTCGTGCAGCGCGCCGGGGTTCATCAGCACCGACAGCTGGGCGTCGGCCAGTTGTTCGAAGCCGAGCCCGGTCGCGGACAGCAGCAGCTCGGTCGACACCGAGACGGCGATGGCGGGCCGCCAGGAGGGCAGCACCATCAGGCAGGTGCCACGGCCGACCCGGATCGGCGTGGCCACGACCCGGATCGGCGCCCGCTCCTCCGGCCGGCCGAGAGCTTCGGCCGGCCCGGGGCTGCCGCTGATCAGGATGCCGAGCGGCGGCTCGGCCCGCGAAGCCCCGGCGTCGGGGCCCGCGGCGCCGGGACTGACGGTGCCGGGACCGACGGTGCCGGCCGCTGTGGCGTCGGATGCCGCGGCACCGGGCGCGGGGCCGGTGGTGGTGGAGCCGCTGGCGGTGGAGCCGGTCCCGAACGAGGGCGTCCGTGCCACCGTCGCCCCCACCGCACCGCCGAGTTCACCCGTCCCCACCGCACCGGCGGGTCCTCCCGCCCGGACGGCGTCACCCGGCAGGCCTGTCCCGGTCGTCCCGGTCGTCCCGGTCGTCCCGGTCGTCCCGGTCGTCCCGGTCGGGCCGGTCGCGGCCGTCTCCCGTGCGGTCGCCCCCTGCCCGCCCTGGGCGGCCTGGGGGTGCATCCGGCGCAGTCGTCGTGAGGGCGACGGCCGCCGGGACCCGAAGGGCCGCAGCTCTTCGCGCGCCGAGCGCTGCGCCGGCACGGACGGGCCGATCTCCGGCGCCGCGGCGGTGGGCCGGAGCCGGGGGAACCCGCTCCCGTCCGTTTCGGTCACGCGGCCGGGCACCTCCTCGGCAGCGTGGTCCGGGGAAGGCGCGTCAGGCGCGGCCGGACCGGGCTCGGCCGCCGCGTCCACGCCGAGCGGGGCCCGCACCTCGGCGTCGTTCCGGCTGCGCGGCTGCGGCACCGAGTCGAAGCGCGAGGCGCCGCCCGGGCGGGCAGTTCCGTCCGGGGCGCCGGGCGCTGCCGCCCCGGACTCGACGGCGGTGGCGATCGAGCACATCGAGGCGGCCGCGGCGGACTGGCCGGGTGCGGCGGGCGGGGGAGAGGATCCGGCGCTTTCCCCGGGCGGGCCGGGCAGGGACGGGTCGGTTGCGGTGGGGTGGAGCGAGGTCATCTGCGGGCCCTTCGAGGAACGGTTCGGATGATCCTCCCGCACCATCGGGACCAGCTCCAAGCGTCGAACCCCGACGGTGTACGCGATTCCACCGCGATCCCGCCGCGACGCCGCTACCAAGCCGCAGCAGGATCACCCAAAACGGCTTCAGGCGAACCCGGTTGCCATCCGAACGGAGCAACGCCCGCCTTCGCACGCCTCCGCTCTCCTCCGCCCGCACCAGTTCGCCCCGGTCCCGCTCCCGACCTGCCGGATCGGCTCAACTTCCGGGCGCGACAAACCCCTTGAGGTCGGCGAGCACCGCGTTCGCCGCCATGACGCCGAGCCCGAGGAACCAGGTCTCGTCCGAAACCGGTCGGGCCTGACCGGACTTGACCGCACCGAGCGTCTTCCAGAGCGCGCCGCCCAGCACCGCGTCCTGGTTGGTCGAGCTGGGGCTGCCGTACACGCCGTAGAAGATCCAGTCGGCGTCGGCCTTGTCGATCTGCTCCGGGCTGACCTCGACCGCGAGCTCCTTGACCTGCTCGATCTTGGGCTGCGGCAGCGGCACGTCGGTGAGGATGGTGCCGATGAAGGAGAGTTCCGCGTAGAGCCGGGTGCGCCCGGGCATGAAGCGCAGCGGCGTGATGGTGGGCCGCTTGTCGCCGAGCTTCGCACCGATCGCGGCGGCCGTGGCCTGGTACGCGTCGAGCTGCGCCCGGGCCTCGGCCTCCAGGCCGAAGGCACTCGCGTTGAGCAGGAAGTTCTGCTTCCAGGGGTAGCCGGGCCGCAGCGAGAAGACGGTCGGCGCGATCTTGGACAGCTGGGCGTACTGGTCCTGGGCGCGCAGCTGGCTGCCGAGGATCAGGTCCGGCTTGAGTGCGGCGATCGCCTCCAGGTTGAGGCTGTTGATGGTGCCGACGGCGGCCGGGTCGCCAGCCTTGTCCTTGAGGTAGGACGGCAGGGACTTGGAAGCGTCGGCGTACACCACGCCGACCGGCTGGATGCCGAGGGCGACGACGTTGTCGAGCTCACCGGTGTCCAGCACCACGATCCGGGTGGGCTTGGCCGGGACGACGGTCTCGCCCATCGCGTGCCTGATGGTGCGCGGGTAGACGCCGGGGGCGGCGTCGGTACCGAAGCCCTTCATCTTCTCGATCACGCCGGCGTAGTCGTCGCCGCCCTGCTTGACCGACTTCTGGTTCGGGGAGGAGCCGCCACCGGCCGGAGCGGAAGCGCCGGCACCGCCCGGTTCGCCCGACCCGCCGGATCCGTCCGAGCTGCCGCAGGCGGTGAGCAGTCCGCCGAGGCCGAGCACCGCCCCGCCGGCGATCCCCGCCGTGAGGAACCGGCGGCGGCTGGGCGTGCGGGGGATGAGGGCCAGGTCGTCGGAGGTGGGGGGCACGCGACGCTCCTTTCACGGGTCGAGATTAGGTTAGGCAAACCTATCTGACTCGCGGCTGGGTGTGATCTCGCCTGCGCCGGAGGGGCAAACCATGTCAAAACTTGGCAAAAGGGTGAAATTTTCTTGGCTCAACTCCTTTGAAACAAAGGTACATGGGTTAACGGGCCGTTAATACGCCACCCTGGCTGGGCTCTACGGGAACGAATCGAAGCAAGTGGTTTAGATCACCAAGGGTTGGTCTACTCAACCTTCCGTGCCCGCATCTAGGGTGCGCTGGTGTTTGATCAGCAGCTCTCAGAGCACACGAGCAGCGGCCGGGCAATGGCGCCCGGCGCTCCGCAGGGTGCCCCGGTCAGTGGCATCAGTGGTGGAGTCCCCGTTGACCAGGGGACCGCTGGGGGAGCGGGGGACAAGGGTCTACGGGGTGGTTCCGTAGGCCTGCTGAGCAGCGTGGTGCTGGGCGTCTCGACGGTCGCCCCGGTCTACTGCCTGACCGCGACGCTCGGCCCGACGGTGACCGCGGTCGGCGTTCAGATGCCCGCGGTGTTCCTGGCGGGCTTCCTGCCGATGCTGCTCGTCGCGTTCGCGTACAAGGAGCTGAACAAGGACTTCCCGGACTGCGGGACGTCCTTCACCTGGGGCGTCCGTGCCTTCGGCCCCCGGGCCGGCTGGATGGCCGGCTGGGGCCTGACGGTGGCGACCATCATCGTGCTCTCCAACCTGGCCGGGGTCGCGACCGACTTCCTGTATCTGATGCTCGGGGAGATGACCGGCAGCGGCTGGGTCACCGAACTCGACCAGAACAAGGCGGTCCACCTGCTCACCGTGGTCCTGCTGATCGCCGGCGCCACCGCGATGAGCTACCGGGGGATGACCGCCACCAAGTGGTTCCAGTACAGCCTGGTCGGCCTCCAGCTGGCGGTGCTGGTGCTCTTCTCCGTCATCGCCATCGGCAAGGCCGCCGCCGGCGACCTGCCCGACTCGATCGGCTTCTCGTTCTCCTGGCTCAACCCGCTCCAGGTCAGCTCGTTCAGCGCGTTCACCGCCGGACTGTCGCTGTCGATCTTCATGTACTGGGGCTGGGACACCTGCCTGACCATGAACGAGGAGACGATGGGCAGCGCCAAGACCCCCGGCCGCGCCGCGATGATCTCCATGGTCACCCTGGTCGGCTCGTACCTGCTGGTCGCGATCGCCTCCCAGATGTTCGCGGGCGTCGGCAGCACCGGCAACGGCCTCGGCAACCCGGCCACCGCGGACAACGTCTTCGCCGCGCTGGCCCGCCCGGTGCTCGGCTCGCCGTGGAGCATCCTGCTCTTCCTGGCCGTCGTCGCCAGTGCCGCCGCCAGCCTCCAGACCACCTTCATCCCGGTGGCCCGCACCCTGCTCGCGATGAGCGCCTACCGGGCGGTGCCGCCGCGCTTCGGCGCCGTCCACCCGCGCTTCCGCACCCCCGGCTACGCCACCGTCGCGGCGGGCATCGCCACCGCGGTCTTCTACGTGGGCATGAGCCTGATCAGCGAGAACGTCGTCCAGGACACCATCCTGGCGCTCGGTCTGATGATCTGCTTCTACTACGCACTGACCGCCTTCGCCTGCGTCTGGTACTTCCGTCGCTCGCTCCGCACCGGTGTGCGCGACCTGCTGCTCAAGGGCGTGGCCCCGCTGCTCGGCGGCGTGCTGCTCAGCGCGGTCTTCCTCCAGACCCTCACCGACGCCTGGGCCCCCGACTACGGCAGCGGTTCGGTCTTCGGCATCGGCTCGGTCTTCGTGATCGGCGTCGGCATCCTGCTGCTCGGCGCCGGGCTGATGACCTGGTACGGCTTCATCCGGCCGGAGTTCTTCCGCGGCGAGACGCTGCACAAGGACACCCCGGCACTGATCGTGGAGGACTGACGTCCTCACCCGCCCCGGCAGGGCCGTCCGCTCCGGACGGCCCTGCCGCGTTTTCCGCCTGCCCCACAGGGCGGACCCCCACCGGGCCCGGGAGACGACGCGGGCGGTGCTCCGAAGAACCGTCACCGCCGGAGCACCGGTCCGGAGCGGGAGATTCGCCGGCCGCCACGGGGCATATCGTCACCGGGCGGCCGCGACCATGCCGCGACCGCCCGCACCCCGCTCCCGCGCCCGAAAGGCGGCCCGGTCCATGGACCAGCACCCGACCACGCCCGGCCAGGGGCTGACCCGCCCTCCGCACCTCCTGCCCGGCGACCACATCGCCGTCGTCGCCCCCAGCGGCCCCATCGACGCCGAACGCCTCGACGCCGGCTGCGCGATCCTCCGCTCCTGGGGGCTGCGCGTCACCGTCGCCCCGCACGTCCTCGACACCCACCCCGTCCTCGGCTACCTGGCCGGCACCGACGCCGACCGCGCGGCCGACCTCCAGTCCGCCTGGCTCGACCCCACCGTCGACGCCGTCATCTGCGCCCGCGGCGGATACGGCGTGCACCGCATGGCCGACCTGCTGGACTGGACCGCGATGCGCGCCGCCAGGCCCAAGCCCTTCATCGGCTTCAGCGACGTCAGCTCCCTGCACGAGGCCTTCGCCCAGCGCCTCGGTCTCGCCACCCTGTACGGACCGCTGGCCGCGGGGGTCACCTTCTGCTCCGACGGCCCGACCGCCGAACACCTGCGCCGCACCCTCTTCGACCCCGCGGCCACCACCGTGCTCACCTCGCCCACCGCCACCCCGCTCGTCCCCGGCCGGGCCCGAGGCACCACGGCGGGCGGCTGCCTCCACGTCCTCACCGCCGAGCGCGGCACGCCCGCCGCCCGACCCTCGTACGAGGGCAGCATCCTGCTGATCGAGGACGTGAACGAGCACCCCTACCAACTCGACCGCCTGCTCACCCAGCTCCTTCGCTCCGGCGCCCTCGACGGCGTGGCCGGCGTGGCCCTCGGCTCCTGGGAGGGCTGCGGACGGCCCGAACGGGTCCGCGACGTGATGCTCGACCGGCTCGGTGGGCTGGGCGTCCCCGTGCTCTGGGAGCTGGGCTTCGGCCACTGCCCGTCCACCCTCACCGTCCCGCTCGGCGTCCCCGCCCTGCTCGACGCCGACGCCGGCACCCTCACCTTGGACCTGCCCGCCCTCGCCGACCGCTGAGCCGCTCCGGCGCCGCCCGGGCCGAACCGGCTCGTGGGGCACCGCCGGGCACGGTGCGCGCTGAGTAAGGTGCGGCCATGAACGAGGACCGCCTCACCGCCCTTGCCCTCGGATTCCTCCGCGGCCCGGGCAGCAACGCCCGCACGATCCTCGGACTTGCCGGCCCGCCCGGCGCCGGCAAGTCCACCCTGGCCCGCCACCTGGTCGCCGAGGCCGAGCGCGTCGAAGGCCCCGGCACCGCCGCCTACGTCCCGCTCGACGGCTTCCACCTCTCGGGCACCCAGCTCGACCGCCTCGGCCTGACCCACCGCAAGGGAGCCCCGGCCACCTTCGACGCCCGCGGCTACGTCGCCCTGCTGCGCCGCATCGCCGGCGACCGCTTCCAGGACATCTATGTGCCGGACTTCGACCGCACCCTGGACGAACCGGTCGCCGCCCGCCACGTGGTCCGTCCGCACACCCGGCTCGTCATCACCGAGGGCAACTACCTCGCCTCCACCGACGCCCCCTGGCCGGACGCCCGTCGAGAGCTGCACGAACTCTGGTACGTGCACACCGACGACGCCGTACGCGAGGACCGCCTGCTCCGGCGCCACCGCGACGGCGGCCGTGACGAGGCCATCGCCCGCCGCTGGGTCACCGGCAACGACCACCCCAACGGCGAATACGTGAAGCCTGGCCGGGCCCTGTGCACCCGGATCGTCCCCGGGACGGGTTTGCTTCCGACCCCGGACAGGGGTAGTGTTTCCTAGTCGCTCGACAGGGAGCACCGGACACGCATCTGCGCGGACGGTCCCGGGGCGGCCAATCCTCTGAAACACCATTTCCGGTTAGTGCCGGTCGTTTCGCTTTTCGCGTCACGGCTTGGCGCTTATTCGCCGTGTTCGTTTTATCGGATTGCGGCCGGATTCGCTTTTCGGAGCGGGGATCGGCTAGAGTTTGAAACGTCGGACAGGGCGTCAAGCCCCGGAAGACACCGGCGAGTTGGATGAACGAAGCCCCGGAAACGGAGCGGAAAACATCTGATAAGCTGGAAACACGAAAGAACGAAGCCCGGAGGGCCTGCTGGAAGGCAGTCCGAAGGAAGCGTCCGTTCCTT
>NZ_JBHTWX010000182.1:0-8099 GCF_042792155.1 Kitasatospora sp. NPDC056651
CGCCGGCACACCCGGACACGCCACAACGGCACCATCGGCCAGCACAGAGATCAACTGACTGTCCATCCGCCACTACCTGCGGATTCGGGTCTGAGCCGGGCGGGTCCGCCGGACCGCCGGCCACCCGGCTCGGCGACGCCGACCACCGGCCGTTCGTCGTCGAGCGGGACCACGCCCTCCCGCCGGCCGAGCACGGCGTCCTGATCACGGAGTACCGATCAGCGAGGCCTGATCGCGGAGTCCTGAGACCACCCCTCCCGGGCCGTACCGGCCCCCGGAACCGGAACCGGAACCGCCCGACCGTCCCCTCGGTCGGGCGGTTCCGCTCCGTCCGCACCGGTCTCCGTCCGCACCGGCCTCCGGTCACCCCGGGAAGCCGACCGTCCGGCGTCCCTCGCGGCCGGCTACGCCTGCGCTTCGAAGAGCCAGCCGTCGAGGGGCACCCGGCAGGAGTTGACGATGCCGGCGACCATCCCGTACGTCCCGACCAGCGCCAGGAGTTCCAGCAGCTCCGGCGCCGAGTAGCGGCCGGACAGCGCCTGCCAGGTCGCCGGGGCGAGCGCGTGCCCGTCGTGCAGCTCGTCGACGGCCCGCAGCAGCGTGCGATCGGCCTCCGTCCAGTCGGGGTGGTCCGGGCCGTCCGGAACGCGGGCGATCTCGGGTTCGGTCATCCCGGCCGCGACGGCGAGGCGGGCGTGGTGCTCCCACTCGTACGCCGAGCCGGTGCGGTGCGCCGTGCGCAGGATGGTCAGTTCGCGTTCGCGGAAGGGCAGCAGGCCCTGGTTGAGCTGGGCCAGCAGCGGCACCAGGGCGACCAGCAGGTCGGGGTGGTGCCCGATGGTGGCCAGGACGTTGAGCACCGGGCGCCCCGCCAGCGGGCCCGCGCCACCGGCGACCAGCCCGGCCGCGGGGCCCTCCAGCCGTCCGGCGAGGGCGGCGAGCTCGGTGGCGGACCGCGGGGCCAGGCGGGGGGCCAGACTGGGGGCCAGGCGCGCGTCCTCGGCGGTGAACTCCTCCATCCCGACCAGCAGTTCCTGCTCCCCCGGGGTTCCGTCGCCGTTCAGCTCGCGGTACACGGCACCGATGTTGAGCAGCAGCCGCTCGCGGTCGATCCAGTCCTCGAAGCCGTCCAGGTCCATCTCCCGCGCGGCCCGCAGCACCGGGACACCCGCCCGGTGGGAGCGCGTGGCGTGGTCGCGGACCCGCTCCAGGTAGCCGCGGAAGGTGCGGACTTCGCCCTTGCCGACGACCGGGCCGTGCCCGGGCACGATCGTCTCGACGTCCTCCAGGCCGAGGATCAGGTCGCAGGCGGCGATCCAGCGCTCCACCGGGCCGCTGTGGATCACCGGGTGGCCGCCGATGAACAGGATGTCCCCGGCGAACAGCACGCCCGCGTCGGGCACGTGGACCAGGACGTCACCGTGGGTGTGGGCAGGGCCGACCTCGATCAGCCGGACGGTGCGCCGCCCGACGGGGACCTCCAGTTCGCCGCTGAAGGTCCGGTCCGGCAGGGTGGGCGCGATGCCGGTGAAGTCGAAGACCTCGCGCATCTCCCGGACGACGCGCGGGAGCGGCACGTCCCCCGGCGCGGCGAGGAGTTCGTGGAGCCGGTCGCGCCTCATGTCGATCGCGGCGGCCTCGGAGGCGATGATCGTGGCGCCGGACAGCAGCTGGTTGCCCCACCAGTGGTCGCCGTCGCTGTGGCTGTTGACCAGGGTGTCGATGGTGACGCCGGGCAGGGCGCTCGCGACGGCGTCGAGCAGTTCCCGGGTCTGCGGCACGGTGAACAGGGTGTCGACGAGCAGCGCCTCGTCGCCGGAGACGATCAACCCGGCGTTGCTGAGCCCCCAGGAGCCGTTCGGCTGGAGGTAGGCATAGGTGTCGGCGGCGATTTCGCGCAGGCCGAGGGTGTACGGGACGACCATGGCTCGGTCTCCTCGCTAGGCGGACTGGATGCCTTAGGTGTACGCCAGTTCATCTATGGATTCAAGTATACTTTTCTCGTGACCCTGACGAACCGACACGACCAGCGCCGTACCGCCACTCGGGAACGGCTGCTCACAGCAGCACTCCAACTGTTCGCCACCCAGGGATACGCGGCCACCACCTACGACCACATCGCCGAACGCGCCAACGTGGGACGCCAGACGGCGTTCAACCACTTCCGCCGCAAGGAGGACTTCGTCACCGCCTGGGCCCACCAGCGGCACGAGGCCCTGGACCGGCAGGGGGACCCGCGCGCGTCGGCCATCGAGTCGCTCGCCGGCGCCCTGCACGCCCTCGCGCGCCTCAACGAGCGGGAGTACGCGCTGGCCAGGGAGCTGCACGACAGCGGAGTGCTGCACACCGCCTTCGCCCTGGGCACCACGGCACCCCAGGCGTTCATCGCCGCCGCGATCAGGGGGCACGAACGAGGCGAGATCCGGCTGGAGTTGAACCCCTGCGCCGTGGCGGACCTGGTGTTCGACAGCTACATCACGGCCCTGAGCCGCTGGCTCGCCGCCGACGCGCGCTACCCGCTCGCCGACGCCCTGCTCGCCAGGCTCGACATCCTCGCCGGCGGCTTCACGGCGTGAGGAACGGGCGCGGGCCCCGCCCGGCAGGCGGGGCCCGCGTGCGCATTCACGGTCGGACGCGCCTGACCTCGCGGACGAGCGCGAGGAGGTTGATCAAAGTGCTGGCCGGAACGTTGCCGAGGGAGACGAGGATCTGGCCGTTGAGGATGGTCTCGCCCGGCTTGGCGGATGGCCAGAGGAGGCCCAACTCATGGCTTTCGGCGCGGAGTTCCGCGAGGAGATCGGTCAGATCCCGGCTACTGAGGCGCAGGATCGCGGGATCGCGCGGCTGGATGGGGCGGATGGCGCTCACGCGACGCAGTCCAGCTCGAACCAGACCCGCTTCCCGAGCTTCTGCGGCTCGACATCCCAGCGGTGCATGAGGCCCTCGACGAGCTGGAGGCCACGCCCCGATTCGGCGTGAAGGTTGAGACTCTGACACTTCGGCAGCTCAGGACTGCGGTCCGCGACGGTCACGCGGAGGATCTTGTCGGAGTAGACGATGGTGACGACGGGCGAGGGCGTCATCCCGTGCCGCCAGGCGTTCACCACCAGCTCGATCAGGGCGAGTTCGGCATCCCCGATGGAGGCGGGCGCATACCCGGCGCGCAACATCGCGTCGCGCAACACCTCACGGGACACGGTGAGGGAGGGGGAGTTGAGGTGGGGGTTACACATGGGGAGTCTCCCAGCGGTGTGATGGAAGCGCACCGGAACTGCCCACGGTGCGCAGCGTGTTAACACTTTAACGATGCCCGCCAAAGATTTCAACACGCTCCGCTCATGCCCCTACACTCTGCGTAGGATGTCGCCTGCAAGGAGGACAACGACCCATGGGTTTCAGGAATGGGATCAACGAGCGTCAGCGCCGCCTTGGCGAGGAACTTCGCCGAGTTCGCGATGCTGCCGGCCTCTCAGCTGCGGAGGTCGGAGCAGCCCTGGGCGTCAAGGGTCCGAACGTCAGCCACATCGAAGCTGGCAGGATCGGCCTCACACTTGAGCGCCTGGAGACCTGGCTCAACCTCTGCGAGGTAACTGACCCGGAGTTCCGAGCCTGTCTCACCTCCATGAGTGAGAGCTCAGGCAAGGGATGGTGGACCTCCTTCAAGCACGACGTGATCCCACGTGCCCTTGATCTGGCCGAAGCGGAGTCCGGCGCGACAGGGTTGGACAGCTACGAAACCCTGCTCATCCCCGGGCTGTTGCAGACCAAGGCCTACAGCGATGTCATCCACGGCTACAACGACAGGAAGGTCGAGTTCCGCCATCAGCGCCAAAAGGTGCTGACCGGCGAAAACGCCCCAGTTCTCCGCGCAGTGATCCATGAGGCAGCCCTGCACATGATGTACGGAGGGCCGGGCGTCATGCGGGACCAGCTGAACCATCTGGTCGAGATGAGCCGGCTCCCGAACGTCACGATCCAGATCCTCCCGTTCGACTGCCCGACCTATGCGTGGAACGACACGCCATTCATGCTCATTCGATCGCCACACCACCGGCTTCACACGGTTCTGCTCGAACAGCCCCACGGCGGCACCTTCGTTGGAGAACCCGAGCTGGTGGCAAGGTATGACCAGCGGTTCGACCGCCTCAGGGGCATGGCCCTGTCGCCCCTGTGTGTTTCCACGCCCGCGCCGTCCACCACCTATCGTGACTCGCTGGGCTTGATTCAGCACATCCGATACAAGGTCCAAGGACGGTGACCATGCGCCAGCTCAACTGGCAGAAGTCGAGTTTCAGCGGCGAGGAGGCCAACTGCGTCGAAATCGCATCCGCCGACGAACTGGTCCACATCCGCGAGTCCGACGACCCCACCCACGTCGTCACCACCACCCGCCCCACCCTCCGCGCCTGGATCCGTGCCGCCAAGGCCGGCGACTTCGACCACTTCGCGGTCTGACCGGTGCGCGGGGCGCGCGATCACCTCACCCGCCCCGCGAGCCGCACCACCACCCTGCACCAGTGGCTCCGCTAGCTAAAGCGCCGCCATGCCCACTCGGACACGCCGCTCAACCGGACGGCGGCCTTGCCGGGGTCACCGGTCCGCGTGGGCTGATCCACCTCGAAGTCGTAACCGGTCAGTCCGCTCTCCTCCTCGACGATGCGAGCGATGCGGTAGGCCAGCTCCATCACCTCCAACGCCGCCGCCCCCGAGTGGCGGTAAGCGACCTCGATGCTGGCCGTGTCCCCGTAGTAGTCGAGCTGCACACGCCCCGGCGGCCCGACCGTCTCAAGGGTCAGGCTGTACAAGTACTCCTCGGACTCAACAGCTCCGACGTCCCGCGAGACCCGGTCCAGGATCCGCTCCCACTCGGCCCGTTGCCCGTCGGTGAGCCGAAGCAGCGGCATCTCGGCGTCAGGATCAAAACCGGCGTTGAGGCGATCCAGCGTCTCCTGAACCGTGAGTCCAGGCTCCACCCGCACCAGCATGATGTCGTAGGTCACCAGGCGAATCTACGAAACCCCCAGCGCGAACTCCACGCCTGCCTCCACCACTCCGAGGCCGGCCACTTCGACCACCTCACGTCCCACCCTCGGTCCTTCGTGTCCCGGTGGTTGTCTCGCGCCCCCTAGCGTCGTTGGCGGGTAGGGAGTTACCCGACCCGAAAGAAGCCGGCATGACCAAGCAGACGCGACTGACGCGCCTCACCGGCAAGTTCAACGGCCCGAACTGCGATGACGACGACTGTCCGAACGTGTACGCGACCGACCGGGACACGGTCGTGGTCCAGGGCGACCACTTCCCCACTCTGAAGGTTGGTTCCGGAGAGTTCGCCGTCGAGATCCCCCAGCATGTCCTCAAGGAGGCCGCCCGTGCTCTTGGACGGTGAGCAGTGGCGCGCCCACTTCGACGGCTACCAGCGTGAAGCCTTCCGGTTCGAGGCACAGCCCACCTATACGATGCCCAAGGAATCCGAAAGCCTGGCCCGCTTCCTGCGCGGAGACCCGAAGCCGGCCGAGCACAACGCGGCGTGGCACCGTCGGGTGCGCGGCTTCGTGTCCTCCGGGCGCGTGATCGGTCGTGTCCGTGTGGTGCGTCGCCCCCTCACCGACTACCAGCAGTACCAGTTCGCCTGGGGAATCCCCGGCAACATCGCGGCGGGAGAGGACATTCGGGTCCTCGACCTCACCGAACTGGACCTCGGGATCCCGGACCAGGACTGGTGGCTGTTCGACGATTCCTCCGCGGTTCACCTGAACTTCCGGCCTGATGGAACCCAGATCAACCGGGAACTGGTCACTGGCGACATGGGCCGGCACCAGGAATGGAAGAGCCTCGCCCTGGCCCATTCCGTGCCGTATCCCGAGTACCTGAAAGAGCTCGGGTGACGCTCGACCCGGATCAGCTCGGCAGATCGAAGTCGGATCTCGCCGAAACCCTGAAGAATCTCCGCCTGGAAGCCAGCCTCACGGGAGACCGGCTTTCGGTGCGTTGCGGCATCTCCCAGAGCAAGATCAGCAAGATCGAGACCGGGAAGCTGACGCCCAGCCTCGTTGACGTGGAGCGCATCCTGAGGGCACTCGGCGCTCCGACTGCCGTCGCCCACGAGGTGTGCTCACTGGCTCGAACAGCGAACACCGAATGGCAGGACAAACGGGCTTCATGGCGCCGGGGCATCGAGAAACGTCAGGCCGAACTGGCGGCGCTGGAAGCGGACGCGACCGAGCTTCGCTACTTCCTGCCCGCGATGATCACAGGCCTCCTGGCCACGCCCGAGTACATCAGGGCCAGCCTGGAGCACTCCCCCGGCGACAGGACCCTTGTCATGAGTCGCAAGCTGGAGCGCCAATCGGTGCTCTACGACGGGTCGAAGGCCTTCACCTTTCTGCTCACGGAACAGGCCGTGACGTGGGCGCTGCTTCCGCCGCAAGCCATGGCCGTCCAGATCGACCGCCTCTCCTCACTCACCCACTTGTCGACAGTGCGCATCGGAGTCATCCCACACGGAACACGATCCTCTCGCGGCCCGATGAACACATTCACCGTGTACGACGATCGCCTCGTCACCATGGAGTCGTTCACCGGGCGCATCGTCTTCCGGGACCCCCGGGGCATCCAGCGCCACCGCGAGATCTACTCGCTGTTCGAACAGTCCGCCCTCTTCGACGAGGAAGCCCGGGAGCAACTCGGCAAGTGGTCAGCGCTGTACCGCCGGTGATGTCGATCTCCGACAGCACGCATCGGGCCCGTACGCGGGGAGTCCGGGGCCACGGAATACGCATGTGCAATCGAACCCTGCACGATCGCCGGTATCCGACCAGGCGTCGCTGCGGCTCCGGTACGGGCAGACCATGGATCATGTGGCGGAGCCCGCCGACAGCCGAGGAGAAGGACGAATCCGAGCATGCCCACCGCACCCGTGATCCTGAGCGGCACCCCCGGCACCTTCGCCCGGGACGTCTTCCACGAGCGGCATCCGAAGCTCGTCCGGCAGGTGCTCGACGCACTCCCGTACGGGCCCACCCAGCGGGCCGCGATCGAGAACCTCCTCGCCGAGAGCACCAGCGGCGTGCTGGAGCCGCTCGACGAGGACGCCCCCGACCACCAGCAGTGGCTGGAGTGGGGTCAGGGCCTGTTCGGACGGCCGTGGGGAGAGGCGCCGTTCCTGTGGGCCGAGAGCTACTTCTACCGCAGGCTGCTCGAAGCCACCGGCTACTTCCGTCCCGGGGCCTGGCAGGGCATCGACCCGTTCGCCCCCTTCAAGGACGCCGAACTCGCCGGCCCGGCCGTCGATGCCGAACTGGCGGCCCTCGGCGACCTGCCCGCCCTGTCCACCGAGAAACGGGGCGAAGTCCTCCTGTCCTCGGCGCTCTGGGGCAACCGGGCGGACCTCAGCTTCCGGATCACCGCCTCCACCGACGACGCCCCGCTCCCCGCCCTGGTCGCCGACGACAGCCCGCTCCTGTGGTCCACCCTCACCACCGCCCGCGACCCGAAGGTCTACGTCATCGCGGACAACGCCGGCCGGGAACTCCTGCCCGACCTCGTCCTGATCGACCACCTCCTCGCGAGCGGGCTCGCCGCCGAGGTCGTCCTCTACGTCAAGCCCTCCCCCTACTACGTCTCGGACGCGACCACCGCCGACGTCCTCGCGACCGTCCACCGACTCCACCGCGCCCCGACCCGGGAAGCCGAACTGATCGGCCGACGCCTCTGGCAGGCCATGAACCACGGCACCCTCGTGGTCCGCACCCACCCGTTCTTCTGCGCCCCACTGCCGTTCCACGACATGCCCGCCGACCTCAGGAACGAACTCGCCGACGCCACCCTGACGATCACCAAGGGCGACCTCAACTACCGCCGCCTCGTCGGGGACCGACTCTGGGACGCCACCACCCCGTTCGCCGAGCGGGCCGGCCACTTCCCGTCCCCGGTCGCGGCCCTGCGCACGCTGAAATCCGACGTCGTCGTCGGCCTGGACACACCCGTGCTCGCCGGACTGGACGCCACCGGGGAACCGTGGCGGACCAGCGGCAGGTTCGGCCTGATCCAGGTCCACGCCCAGGCGTAGTGCCCGCGCGAGAAGTCGGCCCAGCCGACTT
>NZ_JBHTWX010000183.1:0-8026 GCF_042792155.1 Kitasatospora sp. NPDC056651
GTCAGCGGCAGCCTCGACATCGGCCCACGCCCCGGCGGCGGCTTCCGCATCCGCGCCACCCTCCCCCTCAAGGCGGCCCACTAGACACGGCCCGGTGCGGGTCACTGCCCCCGGGCGCGGCGGGCGCGGCGTACGGTGCGTTCGACCTCGACGGGCTCCGCGAGGTGCCCCTCGACCAGGTTCGTCAGAGCGGTGAGGAACATCTCGCGCTCGGGCTGCGGCAGCGTCTCCAGCAGCTCGCGGTGCACCCGGTCGGCGATCGCGGTGCCCCGCACCACGGCCCGGGCACCCTCCTCGGTGACGGAGACGATCCGGGCCCGCCGGTCGGTCGCGGCCGGGCGTCGCTCGGCCAGCCCGGCCTTCTCCAGCTCGTCGACGGTGACCACCATGGTCGTCTTGTCCAGGTCCGCCAGCTCGGCCAGCTGGATCTGGGTGCGCTCGGCCTCCTGCGCGTGGAACAGCACGCAGTAGGCGCGCGGGGTGATCCCGAGCTCGGTGAAGGCCGCCGCCATCCGGGTTGCCAGCACGTGGCTCGCGTGGTCCATCAGCCCGGAGATGTCGCGGATCTGGCGCACGGGCGGCGGGGTCGTCGTCATGTTTCCGAGGTTAGCAACCCGTCTGCTCCCGGATGATCCCGTTGTCAACGAAACGCCCGGGTCTACGGGATGCCCAACTCGAACAGCGCATACCCGGCGTACCAGCCCGCCGCGAGGACCGGCATCGCCAGCAACCCGGCCAGCGAGGAGGTCCGCACCCGGCGCAGCGCGATCGCCAGGCCGATGCAGAGCGGGAACGCGGGCAGCAGGTAGCGCGAGATGTTGCCGAAGATCTGGTTGCTGCTCAGCGCGGTGACGATGGTGAGCGCGGTGTAGATCCACAGCACCAGCGGCGGCCGGGTGCGCCACAGCAGCACCAGCAGCCCGGGCAGGGCGATCAGCAGCGCGATCGCGATCAGGTCCGGCACGGGGTTGGACTGCCAGAAGTCCCAGTGGCCGGTGATCACGTCCATGATCGTGCGCAGGGTCGAGGCGCCGCCGTCGAAGTAGCGGTTCCAGGCGCCCGACTGGAGCTTGAAGTAGCCGCCCCAGTCGCCCATCCGCCAGCCGACCCAGGCGACGTAGCCGATCAGGCCCCAGGGGGTGATCAGCATCGCGGTCAGCGGGCGGGCCACCCCGTCGGTGCGGCGGACCAGCGCGACCAGCGCGGCGATCGAGACGGCGGCGATCAGCGCGGCGGCGGTCGGCCGGTTGAGGCCCGCCACCAGCGCCAGCAGGCCGGCCGCGAGCCAGCGGCGGGTCATCACGCAGTAGCAGGCCCAGGCGGACAGCGCGACGAACAGCGAGTCCGAGTAGACCGCCCACTCCACCCCGGAGCCCGGGAACAGGCCCCAGAGCACCGCGGCGATCACACCCGCCCGGAAACCGCCGAGCCGCTCGGCGACGGCGAAGATGCCGGCCGCGGCGACCAGCGAGGCGAGCACCGAGACGGCGATCCCGGAGCCGTACGGGCCGAGCCCGGTGACCGCGCCGACCAGCCGCATCAGCCAGGGGTAGAGCGGGAAGAAGGCGGCCGAGTTCTCGTAGTAGGTGGCCAGCGGGAAGCCGTGCAGCGGGATCAGCTGCGGGTCGTACCCGTTCTCGGCGATCCGCTGGTACCAGACGCCGTCCCAGGTGCCCAGCACGTCCCAGGCGTGGGCGCCGCCGCCGCGGCCCGGCTGCTTCCTCAGGTAGTCGCCGGTGTGCGAGAGCAGCAGCAGGAAGACGGTCAGGCCGATCGCCTTGACCACCGCGTACGCGCCCAACGCGGGCCCGAAGCGGTTCACCAGGGCCCCGAACCGCCCGGGCGCCCGGCCCGTCCGCTCCTCGGCTGCCGCCGCCGGCGCCGCCTCGGGCGCTGCCGGCTCGGTGCCGGACGACTCGGTGCCGGACGACTCGGTGCTCGGTGCCGTGCTCATCTGCTCTGGGTACTCCCCGCCCCGCTCGTGGTCCGCGCGGCTTCGGCGCAACGATTTTCACGTGAGCCTACGGCACGCCCCGGACCCGAAAACCCCTGGCGCCCCCGGCGCCCCTCCGAGCACCGGATCGGAGGGAGCGGGATCCGGCGCCGCTGCCGGTCGAGGCGCCGTACCCGATGACGGCGGCCGTCGCCGCCCGGCCGGGGGCGGCGACGGCCTGAGGGTGGTGTCGGCCGGCTCAGCCGTGGACGTAGAGGATGCCGAGCTTGGTGAGCTGCCAGAGCTGGTTGGCGGCGCCGGTGTCGGCGGCCAGCTCGACGTACGGGTTGCCCTTGGCGTCGAGGGTGGCGCCGGCGGCCAGGACCTTCGTCTGGTCCTGGGAGTCGGCGATCTTGTAGCGGCCGTCGCCGGCCGGCTTGAAGACCCAGTGCTGGTTGCCGCCGCCGGTGCAGCGCCACTGCTGGATCCGGGTGCCGGGGGCGGTGGACGCGGCGTTGGCGTCCAGGCACATGTCGCGGTTGCCGCTGAAGTCGACCTCGAAGCTGCCGCCGGCCTTGGCCTCCAGGACGAAGGACTGGTTGAGTCCGCCGCCGGCCGGATAGGTGATCGCGGCCCGCCCGTTGGTGGCGTCGCCGTAGGTGCCGCCACCGGTGAGGTCGAGCACGTTGCCGCTGGAGGCGTTGGTCAGCTGGTACCAGGAGCCGTCCTCGGGCACGTCGCCGAACGGCTTTCCGGGGCTGAGCGGCTGGATCGAGGTGGTGTTCTGCTGGTTGAGCGTGCAGTACGCCTGGGTCAGCTCGGGCCGGCCGTAGAACTGGCCGAGGCAGACGCCCTCACCCCGGTAGCCGGCCACCCGCAGGTGGTACGACTGGCGGACCATGTTCATGCACAGCCCGGGGATGCCGATCTGCGAGTCGCAGCCGTTGCGCGTCCACTCGGCGAGGTTGATCACGTCCCCGTTGGTGTACTCGTACGGGGACGTCGTCCACTCCGCGCAGACCTCGTGCCCGAAGGCGACCCGCCGCTGGTCCAGGTAGCGGACGCCGGGCACCTGCTCGGCCGCTCCGCGCAGCGCGTCGCTGAGGGTCGGCACCACCCAGTTGTGGCCCCAGGCGAGGTCCTCCGGGAAGGCCGGACAGCCGTCGGCGACCTTGCCGACGTAGTCGTTGCGCCGGATGTCCGGGGTGATCGGGTTGAAGTACGACTGGTAGACCAGCTGGTACGCGGAGTCGGCGTAGCCCGCCTTGCGCATGGTCTGCCGGACGTTCTGGAGCGCCGCGACCACCTTGGGCCGGATGCCCTTGGCGCGCCGGCGGATCTCGTCGCTGCCGATGGTGTCCCGGCAGCCCTGGTCCTTGGGGATCGGGAAGTACTGCGAGAGGCAGTGCGTCATGATGCCGTTGAAGTCGAAGTCGTCGTTGGCGCCGATGGTGACGACGACCATCCTGACGTCGTACCTGGCCGCCGTGTCGGCCAGTTTGACGTCCTGCTTGGGCTCGCCGAAGTCGCCGCTGCCGGGGCCGGTGATCTTCGCCAGCTCCGGGTCGCTGACCAGGTCCCCGGTCTGGGCGCCGGAGCAGGCCAGGTCGATCGGGGTGACCCCGGGGATGTCGGTGACGAAGATCTCCGACTTGGGGTGCCGGTGGCAGTAGTTGGTGGAGCTGTCCGTCTCCGGGAAGTAGCCGTCGTTGGTGTCGGTGCCGGCGCCCTCCCCGGAGATCGCGCTGTCGCCGAGGGCGACGATCGCGGCCGGACGGGTGGCCGCGGGTGCCGCGGCCGGGGCGGGGTCGGCCAGGGCGGCGGGGGCACCGGCCAGGCCGAGGGTGGCGAGGAGGGTTCCGGTGGCGAGCAGCGCCGCGCAGCGGGAGGACCCGGTGCGCGTTCGCCGTGCCGCCGACCGTGGGGACCTGGTCACACGCGACTCCTTGCGGGGGTGGGGGTAGCCGCCCGGGCGGGGGCGCCGAGCGGCGCGGAGCAAGTGAGGAGCAGAAAAGGTGAGCAGGTCTCGCATTCTAGGTACTGACAAGTAACGCAACAAGGCTCCCGGCACGGAACGGAACTGACGGTCCGACGGAACACGGGCGCGGCGAAGGGTGCGGCGAAGGGCACAGCGAAGAGCCGCCGCCCCGCGCCCCAGGAGGGAAGCGCGGAGCGGCGGCTCTCACCGGCCGAACCGGGTGCGGACTCAGCCCACGTTGGCGCACTTGTTGCCGAACGCGGGGTTCAGCAGGCCGATGATGTTGATGGTGTTGCCGCAGGCGTTCACCGGAAGGTGGACCGGGATCTGGATCTGGTTGCCCGAAACGACACCGGGGGAGCCGGCGGCGACGCCCTGGGCGCCCGCGCTGGCCACGGCGGTGCCGGCGCCGGTGGCCACGATGCCCACCACGGCCGCGCCGACGGCGGCGGTCTTCTTGATGCTCATACGAGCCTCCTGACTGATCGACAGATGTGCACGGGGAGTGCGACATCAAGAACGACACCCCACCGGACCGGTTGCGACGGCCCGCGCACTGTCACCCGTCCGGCGCAATGACGCCGCTGGACAGCGGCATTCGGGTGATGGGCGAACCGGGCCGTTTCCCCTCCCCCGGTACCTCGTTCTCCCTGACGGAACCCGGTCTCCACCCCGGCCCCCACGCGGCGGGCCTCCCGAAGCCGGCGCCCGGCAACCCGTGCCGGAGCGCCTGACCGGAATTCCACCGGTCGCGCCTTTGTCCGAAGCCTTTCCCGGCCGTGCGGGAATTGCCGCGGCAGGCACCGCGACCCGGCGATGCGGCCACGCCCGAGCCATGGGCGGAACACGCCGGAATGCGCCGACCGAGTGACAATCACGGCGATCCCTGAAGTCATCGGGCGAGCATTCCTGCTCGCCCGGCTCCCGACATTCCCTTTCCGTCGGGCAGAAATCGGAGGAATGACATGCGCAACCTCAAGAAGGCCGCCGTCCTGTCGCTGGCCGCCAGCGGCCTGATGCTCGGCTCCGCCGGTGGTGCGGCCGCCAGCGCGGGCGCCGAGGGCGTCGCCGCCAACTCCCCGGGCGTGCTCTCCGGCAACCAGATCCAGGTGCCGATCCACCTGCCGATCAACCTGTGCGGCAACACCATCGACATCATCGCGCTGCTGAACCCGGCGTTCGGCAACGAGTGCGCCAACATCGGCTGAACCCGCTCTCGCCGCACCGGCGACAGCTGGTTTCACCGAGCCCGTGCCGCGCCCCGCAACGCCGGGGCGCGGCACGCTCCACCCGTGTGTGATCGAGGAGATCAACCCCCATGCAGAACATGAAGAAGGCCGCCGTCCTCTCCGCCGCCGCCGCCGGCCTGGTGCTCGGTGCCGCCGGTGGCGCCGCCGCCAACTCGACCGCCGAGGGCGTCGCCGCCGGCTCCCCCGGCGTCATTTCCGGCAATCAGATCCAGGTGCCGCTGGACGTCCCGATCAACCTGTGCGGCAACTCCATCAACATCGTCGGCCTGCTGAACCCGGCGTTCGGCAACGCCTGCGCCAACGTGGAGCTGCCGCCGCCCAGCGACGACTGCTGATCCGATCGCTACGCGTTCCGACCGTCCTGCCCCCCGACCAGCCGGCCGGGGGGCAGTTCGGCGTCCCCGGACAGCCGTCCGGGACCCCCGATCCACCGAAGGGTGATCACGATGGTTTCGAAGAAGAACGCGGCCGGCCTGGCCGCCGCCGTGGGCGCCGCGGTGCTGCTCGGCGCCGGTTCGGCCCAGGCCGCCACCACCCCGGGCGAGGCCGCCCCCGGCCAGGCGACGCTGGCCAAGACCGACGTCGGCCAGGCGCTGAACGGGACGACCTCCGGTCTCGGCTACGGCATCGCGCCGCTGAAGAGCCTGCGGCTCGACCCGTGGGCCAACTCCTCGGCCGACTTCCTCGACAACGGCGCGGCCCTCCAGCCGGACCAGGGCCTGCCCGAGGTCGGCACCGGGACGCTGACCGGCCCGCTGAGCGCCGGCGGCGGCGTCAAGGACCTCCCGCTGGTCGGCGGGCTGACCGGCCTGCTGCCGGGCTGATCGTCCGGACGCACGAGGGCCCGGCACCCGGTCGCACGACGGGGTGCCGGGCCCTCGTGCGTCCGAGGTGCCGGACAGGACCTAGAGCTGGGTGAGGTCGGTCAGGCCGGTCTGCCGCACCACACCGGCCGTCATTCCGGTGGTCGTCCCGGTCAGCGCTTCCGCCGTGTCGGTGAGGGAGATCCGGCTGTGCTCCTCGTCGCCCAGGCTGGCCTTGGCGCCGGGGATCACCTGGACGGCGCCGGTGACCAGGCGCGGGTCGATCTCGTCCACCTTCAGCCGGCCGCCGGCGAGCTGGCCGGCGCCGTCCTCGGCGAGCGCCAGCGGCTTGCCGAGGGTGAGCCCCGGGGTCTTGGCGTGCAGCGGCGAGGCCGGGGCGTCCAGCAGCACCGTGCCGACGTCGGCGCTCTGGTCGAGCAGCGGCACCGGCAGCTCGGCGTTGGCGCTGGGGCCGACCTTGCCGGTGCCCAGCTGGGGGACGATCTGCTCCGGGAGCAGCGCGCCGTCGGCGCTGGAGGTCGGACCGGGCACCGGCGGCATGAGCAGTGAGGTCGGGATGCCGGCCGTGAGACGGCTGCCCAGCGGGGCGAGCGGGATGTCCGCCGGGACCTGCTGGGTGGCCAGCGCGTCCTCCAGGGCGCCGACCTGTTCGGGGGCGATCGGGGCGGCCGCGGAGGCCGCTCCCGGGGAGGCGAGCACGCCGGCGCCGACCGCCAGCAGCATCGCGCCGGCCCGCTTGGAGAACTTCATGCTTTTCACCGTTCTGCTGTCCGAACTGGGGGGCACTGGAGAGGGCTGCGGGGACCGCAGCAGGAAAGCAATGTGCTCAACGAGTGACCGCGAGTGCGGATTGCGGCCATTAACCGATTCGGAGTAATAATCCGATCGGAAGCGTACCGCCGCCGCGCCTGCGGGACTCTTTTCAAAAATCCCCGTAACCTTCCGTGCCGTCATTCTTTGATCTGGGCGTCAGTGATTGCAGACCGGGTCTGAGCGTTCTCAGCGTCGTACGCAAGGAATCCAAGAGCATTTCAGAGAGGGATCTCGCATGATCCAGAAGTCCTTCGCCGCCGCCGGCCTGGCCGTCGCCGCGCTGGCCGGTGCCGCCGGGCCCGCCGCCGCCATCGGCGACTCGGACGGCGCGGCCGCCTCGATCGAGGGCAACGGCGGCACCAACTTCACCGGCACGGTCGGGAACAACAGCCCGAACTTCCACTTCCTGGACAACCCGAACATCTGCCTGCCGGAGATCCACAACATCGCCGTCGGCGTGCTCGGCGTGGCCGTCCCGGTCGAGGTCCCGATCGCCAACAGCGGTGGCAAGCAGTACTGCACCGTCGGCCAGGGCACCCAGAGCACGGGTGACGGAGGCATCTCCCACCTGGTCGGCTGACCGCTCCCCGAGCTGCTCTCCCTGCACCACCCGTCCGATCCACCTTCGCATCGCTCCCCGATTCACCCCGAGAGGAAAAACCCGAAATGATCAAGAAGTCCTTCGCCGCCGTCGGCCTGGCCGCCGCCGCGCTCGCGATGTCGGCCGGCTCGGCCTCCGCCATCGTCGACTCGGACGGCTCCGCCACCTCCGTCCAGGGCAACGGCGGCACCAACCACACCGGCACCCTGGGCAACGACAGCCCGAACAGCCACGTTCTGGACAACCCGAACATCTGCCTGCCGGAGATCCACAACATCGCCGTCGCCGTCATCGGCATCGCGGTTCCGGTCGAGGTCCCGGTCCTGAACAACCAGCCGAAGCAGATCTGCGACGTGGGCCAGAACACCCAGTCCTCGGGCGACTCGGGTGTCTCGCACCTGATCGGCTGATCAAGGGGCACGGCACGGTCGGAGGGCCCGGGGAGGAAGGTCTCCCCGGGCCCTCCGGGCTTCGTGGAGGTTCGTGGAAGGAAGTGTCCGGCCCGGCCCCCCCCCGCCCGGGGCCGCCGGGGGTCCGGGCGGGGCGCCCCCCGCGGGGGGGGCGGGGGCGGGCGCGCCGCCCACCGGCCCCCCGCGCCCCGCGGGGGGGCGGCGCCCCCGGGCCGCC
>NZ_JBHTWX010000184.1:0-7859 GCF_042792155.1 Kitasatospora sp. NPDC056651
GCAGCCTGACCGATCGCCCTGACCGGGCCCGAACCTCCCACCACCGCCCTGGAAAGCCGCTCACCCGGCACGACAGCCGGGTCGCCGGCACACCCGGACACGCCACAACGGCACCATCGGCCAGCACAGAGATCAACTGACTGTCCATCCGCCACTACCTGCGGATTCGGGTCTGAGGTGTCGGCGCCCCGGGCGGGGCTGGTGCGCCAGGCACGTTCCTGACCGTCGTCGGTCCGCTCGAAAGGACGACTTCGGGGGCGTGGGGAGCAGCTCGGGGAGCAGCTCGGGGAGCATGCCGTTCATCGGCCACTACCTGCCCGCCGTCCGCCACGTCTCCGACGCGGTGGCGGTCATGCGGCACGGCCGGATCCTCGAGCCCGCCCCACCGAAACCCTCCTGGGTACCCCTCAGCCCCCGTACACTCGGACACTGCTCGCCGCCGTACCGAGCCCGCGTACGCCCCCGTCCGAGGAGGAGCCGCCATGACCGTCGGGCAGCCGGATGCCGTTGTGGTCGGAGCCGGGGTGATCGGATCGGCCATCGCCCTCGAACTCGCGCGCGCCGGCCGGCAGGTGACCGTCGTGGACAAGGCGGGCGCCGTCGGCCACGGTTCCACCAGCGCCTCCAGTGCGATCATCCGGTTCAACTACTCCACCTTCGCGGGCGTCGCCACCGCCTGGGAGGCGCAGCACCTGTGGACGTCCTGGGCCGACCACCTGCGGCTCTCCGACCGCAGACCGCTCGCCGCCTTCCGTCGCACCGGCGCCGTGCTGCTCGACTCCCCCGAGGCCGTACCGTCCGAGGCCGCCGCCCTGTTCGATCGCGCGGGCGTCCCGTACGAGCACTGGGACGCCCCGACGCTGCGCGGGCGCCTTCCGGGGATCGACCCCGGACGGTACTGGCCGCCGAAGCCGGTGGACGACGACGCCTTCTTCGCCGACCCGTCCGGTGAGCTCGGCGCCCTGTTCACTCCGGACGCCGGGTACGTCGACGACCCGCAGCTCGCCGCCCAGAACCTCGCGGACGCGGCGGCCGGGCTGGGTGCCCGCTTCCTGTTCCACCACACCGTGGTGGCCGTCGACCGGCACGCGGGCCGGGTGACGGGCATCCGCCTCGCCGACGGGACGCGGATCGCCGCCCCGGTGGTGGTCAACGCCGCCGGCCCCTGGTCGGGCGGCCTCAACCGGCTGGCGGGCGTCGGCGGCGACTTCACCATCGGTGTGCGCCCGCTGCGCGAGGAGGTCCACCAGGTCGCCGCGCCGGCCGGCCCGACCGCCGACCCCTTCCCCCTGGTCGCCGACGTCGACCTGGGCACCTACATCCGCGAGGCCCCCGGCGGGCACCTCCTGGTCGGCGGCACCGAGCCGGACTGCGACCCCCACGAGTGGACCGACGACCCGGACGAGGCCGACCCCCGCCCCACTGTTCGACGCTTCCAGGCCCAGGTCACCCGGGCCGCGCGCCGCTTCCCGGCGATCGGCGTCCCCAACCGGCCCCGCGGCGCGGCCGGGGTGTACGACGTCGCCGACGACTGGACCCCGGTCTACGACCGCACCGCCCTCGACGGCTACTACGTCGCGATCGGCACCAGCGGCAACCAGTTCAAGAACGCCCCGCTGGTGGGCCGCTTCCTCGCGGCCCTGATCGACGCGGTCGAAGCCGGCCACGACCACGACGGCGACCCACTGCGCTACCGCGGTGACCACACCGGCAACGTCATCGACCTCGGCGCCTTCTCCCGCCGCCGCCCGGTCCGTTCCGGCGCGGCCCGGACGGTCATGGGCTGATCGCCCGTAACTCCCGCACCGAGGTGACTGCCGAAAGGAACGCACGCACCGTGACCCAGAACCTGTTCCGGCGGTCCTGGCCGGCCATCCTCGCCGCTGCGGCCACGGCCACGGCCACGGCCGCGGTCTGCGCCTTCGCCGTGCCGGCGGAGGGCGCGGCGAGCCGCTCCGCCGCCGGTGCTGTGGCACCCGTCGACCGGGATCCGGCCCACACCGACGTCCTGTTCATCGGGGCCCACCCGGACGACGAGTTCCAGTCGCTGGCCACCTTCGCCCAGTGGCGGGAGCGCGGCGGGCGGCGCACCGGGGTGGTGACCGTCACGCGGGGCGAGGGCGGCGGGAACGCCGTCGGGCCGGAGGAGGGCGCCCGGCTCGGCCTGATCCGTGAGACGGAGGAACGGGAGGCCGTCGGCCTCGCCGGGATCGACAACGTCTTCTACCTCGACAAGCCGGACTTCTGGTACACCCTCTCCGCGCCCCTGGTCTCCTCCGTCTGGAACCGGGCGCCCGGGCAGCCCACCGACACGCTCGAACGGATCGTCCGGCTGCTCCGCGCGACCACCCCGGCCACCGTGGTGACGATGGACCCGCGTCCCTTCGACCAGCACGGCGGGCACCAGGAGGCCGGCCGGCTGGCCGTCGAGGCGTTCCGGCTCGCCGGCGACCCGACGGCGTTCCCCGGGCAGATCACCGACGAGGGGTACCGGCCGTGGCGGCCGTCGCGGTTGCTGGCCCAGAACTGGGGGTTCGACGGGCCCGTCGGACCGTCCTGCGCCACCGCCCGGCTGACGGATCCGCACACGGGGCTGCCCGTGGAGGGCGTGTGGACCGGCGCGCGCTCCGGCTCCTCGGGCGAGACCTTCGCGCAGGTCGAGCGCAACGCCGCCCGCAGGTACGTGACCCAGGGTCTCGGCTCGCTGCCCGCCACGGTCGACACCCCGCCCGGACGACTGCCGTGCGAGTGGTTCACCGTCCTCGCCCGGGCCGGCGAACCGGTCCCCGCCACCGTCCGGGAACAGGCGGGGCTGAAGCCGCTGTACGCCGAGTTCCGCGACTGGACCCGGCGGGTGGAGATGCCCTGGCTGGCGGACGGCGCCCAGCCCGACTACCCCGCCGCTCCCGCGACCGATGTCCCGGCACTCGATCGCCCGCCCGTCGTCGACGGCACCGCCGGCCCCGGGGAGTACCCCGGGCCCGAACTCCCGCTGCGGCACTGGGCCGGCCAGGACTGTGCCCCCGCCGACTGCTCCGCGACCGCCCGGCTCTCCCGTCACGGGGACGACCTCTACGTGCTCGTCCAGGTCACCGACGACAGGATGGGCAGCGCCCTGGACGCCCGGAACGACTGCAAGCGGCACTGGCGCACCGACGCCGTCGAGATCGCCATCGATCCGCGCGGCGACTCCGACGACACCTCGACCACGTTCAAGACCGGCATCCTGCCGTTCACCGCGAACGGGGGTGGCCCCTGCGCGGAGCGCGACGGCGACAACCACCAGGGCCCGGCGGACACCACCGCCCCCGGGCTGACCGTCGCCTCCCGGGTCACCGCGCCGTACCACGGCTACACCGTCGAGGTGCGGATCCCGCTGTCGGACCTTCCGGCCGCCGTCGACCCCGAGCGGATGACCGCGAACGTCCTCGTGTACGACTCCGACACCACCGACAAGATCGGCAAGAGCCGTCTGGCCTGGTCCCCGTTCGGCAGCGCCCAGGCCGACCCGTACGCGTGGGGCACCGTTCGCCTGCCCGGCTACACCCCGCCCCCGGGCGGGCCGGCCTCGACTCCGCAGATCCCGACGGAGGCGGCCCGGAGCCAGGATTCACCCGCCTCGGTCGCCCAGTCCGAGCGCCTCGGCGTACCGCTCGCCGCGGGGCCGCGCCTTCCCCGCTGATCCGTTCCCGGCCGGCGGGCCGCGCGGTGCAAGGACCGGTGACGCGCGGACCGGGAACGGTGGAGAAGGGGCGGTGACGGGAGGGGGGACCCAGTCCGGGGGTGATCGCGGGTGCCGAATCTCACCGGCGCAGACATAACCGAAACCCAAGGTAGTGGCCCCCACCCCCGTCCGGACGCAACTCGGACAGGGGTGGGCGGGGACGGCTGGGTTCAGGCTCGGGCAGGGTCGGTGAGGGTGTGCCAGGCGTTGTAGCCGCCGAGGAGGTCGGAGACGTCGGCGTGGCCGTGGTGGCGCAGCAGGCTGGCGGCGATGGAGGAGCGGTGGCCGCTGGCGCAGTGGACGACCAGGGGGCGGTCGGTGGGGATCTCGTCCAGGCGGCCGGGGAGTTCGGTCAGGGCGATGTGCAGGGATCCTTCGATGAATCCCGTTTCGCGTTCGCCGCAGGTGCGCACGTCCAGGACGGTGGGGGGCTGCTCGTCGGTGAGGGCGGTGCGGAGCTGGTCGGCGGTGAGGCGGCTGGCGGGGGTGACCTCGTCGGCGAGGGCGGGCAGGGCGTTGCCGGGGTTGCGCAGGTAGCCGGCGATGTGGTCGAAGCCGATGCGGGCGAGGCGGGTGATGACCTCGCCCTCGCGGTCCTGCGGGGCGATGATCGCGATGTTGCTGTCGGGGGTGAGGACGGTGCCGGCCTGTTCGGCGAAGCGGCCGTCGACGGGGACGTTGATGGCGCCGCGGAGGTGTCCCGCGCCGAAGTCCTGGGGGCTGCGGGCGTCGAGGACGACGGCGCCCGCGGTACGGGCCTCCTTGAAGCCCTCGGGGCACAGCGGGGCGGCGGCGTTCGTGCGGTCGAGCAGCGGGCGGTCCTGCCGGTTGAGGGTGGCGTCGTGGCCGAAGTAGGCGGGGGCGGCGGACTGGCCGGCGGTGACGATGCGGACGAAGGTGTCCTGGTCCATGGGCTGGCAGGCGTAGTTGGTCAGGCGCTGCGAGCCGATGGTGGACTGCTTCTCGGTGGAGAGGTTCTTGCCGCAGGCGGAGCCGGCGCCGTGGGCGGGGAAGACGCGGACCTGGTCGGGCAGGCCCATGAGCTTGTGGTGGACGCTGTCGTAGAGCATCGCGCCGAGTTCCTCGGCGGTGACGCCCGCGGAGGCGAGCAGGTCGGGGCGGCCGACGTCGCCGATGAACAGGGCGTCGCCGGTGAGTACGCCGTAAGGGGCGTCGTCGGTGGCGTGCTCGAAGACGAGGATGCTGATCGACTCGGGGGTGTGTCCGGGGGTCTCCATGATCTGGAGGGTGACGTCGCCGAGGGAGATGCGTTCGCCGTCGGTGAGGTGCCGGATGGAGTACTCGGTCTCGGCGCGGCGGCCGTAGCCGATCCAGGCGCCGGTGCCGGCCGCGAGTTCGAGGTGGCCGGCGAGGAAGTCGGCGTGGAAGTGGGTGTTGATGACGCCGACGACGGTCAGGCCGCGTGCCGTGGCGTCGGCGAGGTATTCGTCGACGTCCCGGCGGGGGTCGACGATCACGGCCTGGCCGGTGGTCTCGTCGGCGATGAGGTAGGAGGCCTGGGAGAGGCAGTCGAGGTAGTACTGGCTGAAGATCACGGGGTGGTCTCCTCGTCGGGGTCTGACGGGCTGGCTACATGCCCAAGTGTACCCCCGGGGGTATTTATTCCGACCAACCGAGGCGGGCGCGGCCGGTCGGTCGGCCGCCGGCAACCACCACACGCACCTGCGGGAACCGGCCTTCCACGGCCCGCCGCCACGGAGCGACGGCGCGGCCGAGCCACCCTTCCCCCTTGGCATTCGGGCGGGGGAATCCTGCCGGCCTTCCGCTGACCCCGGATGGTCGATCACGCCCCCGGGCCGGGCGGAAGCGTCAGACTCGTGATCACTGGGCGAACTGCACGGGGAACCCTCCTGAGTGCCGGGCACCACAGCCCCACCTCGATACCCCCCGCAGCATGTTTCCGAGCATGCGACTTCCCGAGTCGATACGGGCAGGGGTATCTCGACAATTTCGGTAATACCCCCCGGGGTACTATGGTGGACATCGAGGGGGACGGCCTCCACCACCGAGCCAGGTACGGGCGGGGCCGAGGACGCGCCGGTCACGCCGCCGCACCGGGCCACCAGGCCGGTACGGACGCCGCGGAACCCACGGCGCCCCCGCTACTCCGGACCACTGCGGTCCGGTCTGCACCACTGGAGAAACCGCATGCCTTCGCTGCCGCACACCCACGGTCAGGCCACTCCCGGCCAGGCCACGCCCATCCAGGCGCACGAGCTGGCCCGCACCGGCGCCGCCGTGCTGCTCGACGTCCGGGATCCCGCCGAGTTCACCGCCGGGCACGCCCCCGGCGCACTGCACCTGCCGCTGATCGGACTGGTCGCGGGCGTCCCGCTGCCCCCCGAGGCGGCCGGGCGGACCGTGCTGGCGATCTGCCGCTCCGGCAACCGCTCCCAGCGCGCGGCCGAGGTACTCGCCGCACGCGGCATCGAGGTGCTGAACGTGGCGGGCGGAATGGGCGCCTGGGCGCTGGCCGGGCTGCCGGTCACCACGCCCGGCGGCGACGGCGGGCATGTGATATGACCACGCTGCTCCTGGCGCTCGCCGCCGGCGCGGTGGTCGGGATCGCGCTGGGCGGGCTGGGCGGCGGCGGCAGCATGCTCGCCGTCCCCGCGCTGGTCTACCTGCTGGGCTTCAGCCCGGCGCTGGCCACCACGGCCAGCCTGGTGATCGTCGCCGCGACCTCGCTGACCGGACTGCTCGCCCACGCCCGGGCGGGCCGGGTCCGCTGGCGCACCGGCGCGCTGTTCGCCGCCGCCGGACTGCCCTTCGCGATGGCCGCCGGAGCACTGTCCGCCCATCTGCCGGGCACGCTGCTGACCGTCGCCTTCGCCGTGCTGGCGGCGCTCGCGGCCTGGCGGATGCTGATGCCACCCAAGGCGCAGGCGCAGGAACGTTCCGCCGCAGGACCCGGCCGCTCCACGGCGGCCGGCGCCGGGCTCGGCGCGGTCACCGGACTGCTCGGCGTCGGCGGCGGATTCCTCGCCGTACCGGCCCTGGTCTCGGTGCTCGCCTTCACCATGGCCGAGGCGGTCGGCACCAGCCTGCTCGTCATCACCGCCAACTCCTTCGCCGCCCTGCTCCCCCGCCTCGGCGCGACCGGGGCGATCGACTGGGCCGTGGCCGCCCCCTTCACCGGGGCCGCGATCCTCGGCGCCTGGGACGGCAAGCGGCTCGCCGACAAACTCAGCGGGCGCACCCTCCAGAAGGCCTTCGCCGTCGCCCTGCTCGGCGTCGCCGCCCTGATGCTGGTCACCACCCTGAGCTGACCACCAGGCCGAGGCCCCGCCCGGCTCACCGCCGAGCGCCACCGATCCACCCACCACCGGTAAGCCCAACCCCCTCCCGAGAGGAACCAGCGAACCCATGACCGCCACGCCACTGACCGTCGAGCAGCTCCAGCCCCGCCTCGGAGAACTCACCCTCATCGACGTCCGCTCCCCCGGCGAGTACGCCTCCGGCCACATCCCCGGCGCCCTGAACGTCCCGCTCGACCAGCTCGACCGCGCCCTGCCCGCCCTGCGCGAGGCCGCCGGGAACAAGGAGATCGCCGTCGTCTGCGCCGCCGGGCCGCGCGCCGACAACGCCTGCCGCCGGCTGGCCGAGGCCGGTATCCCCACCCTCACCCTGACCGGCGGCACCAACGCCTGGGCGAGCGCCGGCCGGCCGCTGGACCAGGTCGCCGGTGCCCGCCGGACCTGGGCGCTGGACCGCCAGGTGCGCCTGGTGGCCGGCTCCCTGGTCGTCGCCGGTCTGCTCGTCGACCTCGCCAAGCCGGGCGCCCGGTGGGTCTCCGCGGCCGTCGGCGGCGGGCTGGCCTTCTCCGCGCTGACCAACACCTGCGCGATGGGCTCGCTGCTCTCCAAGCTCCCGTACAACCGGCCCCGGCCCGGCACCCCGGGACTGGACCGGACGCTCGCCACCCTGACGAGCTGCCCGATCGAGCGCTGAGCATCGAGCGCTCAGCATCGAGCGCCGAGACCCGGCGCCCGCCCACGCACCAGAAGGCCCCCTGCCCCTCCTTGGGTTCTAACGGTCCTCGCAACACCCGCGATCTGTGGGAGTTGCGAGGACCGTGGGCGTTAGGCGTGATGATCTTGCTGAGTTGCGGGAG
>NZ_JBHTWX010000185.1:0-7664 GCF_042792155.1 Kitasatospora sp. NPDC056651
GGCGTGGTCTTTTCTCCCCCCCACGTGGGCGTGCGGGCGGGCCGGCGGGGGGGGGGGGGGGGGGCCCCCCCCCCCGCGCCCCCCCCCGCCCCGATGGCCCCTCCCCACCCGATGGCGGGCCGGGAGGGAGCCGACCTCAGGAGGTCAGCGAGGTCTTGCGGGTGGAGATGATCTGGTCGACCAGGCCGTACTCGACGGCCTCCTCGGCGGTGAGGATCTTGTCGCGCTCGATGTCGTCGCGCACCTGCTCCGCCGACCGGTTGGAGTGCTTGGAGAGCATCTCCTCCAGCTGCTCGCGCATCCGGAAGATCTCCTTGGCCTGGATCTCCAGGTCGGACACCTGACCGCGGCCCGTCTCGGTGTACGGCTGGTGGATCAGGATCCGGGCGTTCGGCAGCGCCATGCGCTTGCCGGCGGTGCCGGCGGCGAGCAGCACGGCCGCGGCGGAGGCCGCCTGGCCCATGCAGACCGTGGTGATGTCCGGCTTGACGTACTGCATGGTGTCGTAGATGGCCGTCAGGGCCGTGAACGAGCCGCCGGGCGAGTTGATGTACATCTGGATCTCGCGGTCCGGGTCCATCGACTCCAGGCACAGCAGCTGCGCCATGATGTCGTTCGCCGAGACGTCGTCGACCTGCGAGCCGAGGAAGATGATGCGCTCCTCGAACAGCTTGGCGTACGGGTCGTACTCACGGATGCCCTGCGTGGTGCGCTCGACGAAGCGCGGGACGATGTAGCGGCCCTCGGCGCGCATGTCCTCGACGCGGGCCTTGGCGGCCGACAGGCTGGGGATGTTCATGGGGGTCCTTGTCCTCCGGGGCGTTGTGACTGTGGTCTCGCGGGCCGGGCCGGGGCTCAGGCAGCGCCCGTGCCGCCGCCGCCGGGGACGTCCGCGGCACTGTGCATGATCGCGTCGATGAGGCCGTACTCCAGGGCCTCCTCCGGGGTGAACCAGCGGTCGCGGTCGGAGTCCGCGGTGATCTGGTCGAAGGTCTGGCCGCTGTGGTGGGCGATCAGCTCGGACATCCGCTTCTTGGTGCGCAGCAGCTGCTCCGCCTGGATGCGGATGTCGGTGGCGGAACCGCCGAGGCCCGCGGAGGGCTGGTGCATCAGGATGGTCGAGTTCGGCAGCGAGAAGCGCTTGCCGGGGGCACCCGCGGTGAGCAGGAACTGGCCCATCGAGGCGGCCATGCCCATCGCGATGGTGACGACGTCGTTCTTGATGTACTGCATGGTGTCGTAGATCGCCATGCCGGCCGAGATCGAGCCGCCCGGGGAGTTGATGTAGAGGAAGATGTCCTTTTCCGGGTCCGCGGCCAGCAGCAGCAGCTGCGCGGTGATCTTGTTGGCGATGTCGTCGTCGACCGCCTGGCCGAGGAAGATGATCCGCTCGTTGAGCAGCCGGTTGTACACCTGGTCGCCAAGGCCGCCGAGCACGTCACCAGCGGCGGCGTGCGGCACCATCGGGCCAGGCATCTGCATCTGCGGGAACGTCACTTAGCCACCTGCTCAGTCGGTTTGGACGGTCGCTCCACGGCCGTCACGGTGTCGCACAGCTTCGGGTATCACGTCGTGATTGATGCTGTCCAAGGACCCTAACGCGCAGGCCGGGCCGCAGAATCCCTCACGCAGAACTGTTCGCTGTGAGCGCAGGGTCGCGGTGGGCCGGGCGGGACGACAGCGGGCCCGGACACCGTACGGCGTCCGGGCCCGCTGGGCTGCCTCAGGGGGCTACCGGGGCACTCAGGCCTCGGTCTTCTCCTCGGCGGCGCCGTCCTCGACGGCGGGGGTCTCGGCGGCGGCCTCGACGGTCTCGGCCGTCTCGTCCTCGTCGTCGAAGTTGACCTCGTTGCCCTCGGTGTCGACGACCTTGGCGGCCTCGACCACGGTGGCCAGGGCCTTGCCGCGGGCGACCTCGCCGACCAGGAGCGGAACCTGGCCGCCCTGGACGACCTGCTGCGCGAACTGGTCCGGGGTGAGGCCCGAGCCGGCGGCGCGGCGGATGAGGTGCTCGGTCAGCTCCTCCTGGTTAACACCCAGCTCCTCGTCGGCGACGATCTGGTCCAGGACGAACTGGGTCTTGATGCCCTTCTTCGCCTGCTCCTCGACCTCGGCGTCCCACTCCTCGCGGGTCTTGCCCTGGGTCTCCAGGTAGGCGTCGACGGTGAGGCCCATCGGCTGGAGCTGGTGGTGCTCCACGTTGTGCTTGCGGGTCTCGATCTCGTCCTTGAGGAGCTTCTCGGGGTACTCGATCTCCACCAGGCCGAGCAGCGCGTCCAGGACCTTCTCCTGGGCCTGGGTGGCCTGGTCGTACTCCTTCATGCGCTCGAGGCGCTTGCGGGAGTCGGCGCGCAGGTCCTCCAGGCTGTCGAACTCGCTGGCCAGCTGGGCGAACTCGTCGTCCAGCTCCGGCAGCTCCTTCTCCTGGACGGCGGTGACGGTGACGGTGACCTCGGAGGTCTTGCCCGCCTGGGTGCCACCCTTGAGCTCGGTCTCGAAGGTCGCCTCCTCGCCGGCCGACAGGCCGACGACGGCCTCGTCGATGCCGTCGATCAGACGGCCCGAGCCGATCTCGTAGCTGACACCGGTGGCGGTGCCGTCCTCCGGCACCTCGCCGTCGACCTTGGCGACCAGGTCCACGACGACGATGTCACCGGCGGTGGCGGCGCGCTCGACGTCCTTGACCGAGGAGAAGCGCTCGCGCAGCTGCTCCAGCGACTTCTCGATGTCCTCGTCGGAGACGACGATCGGGTCGACGGTCACCTCGATGGAGGAGAACTCCGGCAGGGTGATCTCGGGGCGGATGTCCACCTCGGCGGTGAACTTCAGGTCGCCGCCATCGGCGATCTTCTCGACACCCTCGATGTTGGTGATGTCGGGCTGTCCGAGGACCTCGATCTTGCCCTCGTCGACGGCCTGCGTGTAGAAGCGCGGCAGGGCGTCGTTGACGGCCTCCTCCAGCACGGCACCACGGCCGAAGCGCTGGTCGATGACCCGGTTCGGGATCTTGCCCTTGCGGAAGCCCGGGACCGAGACCTGCTGGTTGATCTTCTTGTACGCCGCGTCGAGGCTGGGCTTGAGCTCCTCGAAGGGCACCTCGACGGTGAGTCGAACCCGGGTCGGGTTCAGAGTCTCGACGGCGCTCTTCACGGTTTGGTCTCCTATGGGCTTGCGGTCGGGTTGTCTCCGCCCGTCCCCGCCGCCCGGCCGGGGCCGGAAGAGGGTTCGGACGAGACGGGCGATGGGCGGTTGGAGCTGCATCTCCCGTGGGGTGGACGGTGAGCTTGACTCCTCGCCCTCGTGCGGTTGACCTGGGTGGACGCCACAGGGACTACCGCCAGCGCCCCATCCTACCGGTACCACGAAAGGCGGACGCCAGGCGCCACCGTACCGCCGCCCGGGAGCTTCGACACAGAACAGGGCCCCGCCCCGGTGGGCGAGACCCTGCCGCACTGTCGGGGTGACCGGATTCGAACCGACGGCCTTCCGCTCCCAAAGCGGACGCGCTACCAAACTGCGCCACACCCCGTGGTGCCGAGAGGAAGCGTACACGCCGGGCCTGCACGGGCTCGCCGACTTGTTCCGCTCGTTCCGCGCGGGCGCGACCCGCGTTCCATACCGCGCGACCCCGGCCGCGCGGGCGTGCGGAGGGCGTGCGCGACGCGGTGTGCACTCGGGCGCCCGGACCAGGTAGGCTGTCCCCCGAACTTCCGGCCGGTGACGGCTCGGAGGGTCGTGCGGGCGTAGCTCAATGGTAGAGCCCTAGTCTTCCAAACTAGTCACGCGAGTTCGATTCTCGTCGCCCGCTCCACAGGTCCGGCCCCGGTGCGTCCAGCGCACCGGGGCCGTCGACGTTTCCGCCGCGGGCCCCGCGGCGCCGGTCCGGCGGTTCAGAGGCCGAGCCGGGCGGCCCGCGCGGCGGCCCGGTCCAGCAGCTGGTGGACGTCGCCCTCCCGGGTGGTGGGGCGGTCGTTGAACTCGTCCGGGGAGCGCGCCGGGCGGCCGGTGGCGTGCAGCACCTCCATCAGCTGGACCCGGGCGGTGCGGACGGTGGCGGGGGTGCCGTAGCCGTGCGCCAGCACGGCGGCCTGCGCGCCGAGCAGGCAGACCCGGCCGGCCTCGTCCCACATCGCGCCCTGGAGCCAGCCGTGCGCCCCGATGTAGCGGGAGGCGAGCCGCAGGTGGTCGGCCGCGCCGACCGGGACGGGGCGGGCGGGCCGGTTCAGCGCCCGGTCGAGCAGGGTGGCCCGGGGCTCGGGGTGGCCGGCCTGCCAGGGCCGCACGATGCTGCCGTACGGGCAGACGTACGGCACCGGGGTGCGCGCGGGGGCGGGCAGCGAGGCGAGGTAGGCCTCGATCTCGGCGACCAGGCCGTCGGCGGCGGCCAGGCCGTCGACAGCGACCGGGCCGAACGGCGGCGACCCGGGGGCGAGCAGGGCGGGCGGAGTCGGGGCGGCGGTGCGGGGCGCGGTACGGGGCATGCGGGCTCTCCGGGCGGACGGCGTCGGGTTCCGCTGCCCAAAATGGGGCATTCACGGCATTTCCGCGACCGGAGGAGCGAGGGGTCCGAATGGTTTCCCGGCGGGCTGTCGGGCCGATAGCCTCGGCGGCGTTCGAGCGCAGTTCGAGCGCTACCCCCGGCGCCGCGCTCCCGAGGTGGAGGAGTCCGGTGCATCCGCAGGAGCGACTGGCCGTCATTCAGCGCTGCGTGGTCCGGGAGATGGCACGGCTGGGCCAGGTGTTCCACCCGGACGGCGAGGTGGTCCGCGGCCCCGGCACCACGGCGGTGGCCGTGCGCGAGCACCCCGGGGACGAGGGCGCCGGGCACGTGGACCTCGGCTTCGTGCTGCACCTGGGCCGGGCGGACGCCCCGGTGGTGTGGGACTGCGCGGCCGGCCTCGGCAAGACCGAGGAGGAGAAGCTCGCCAACGCGGTGAAGATGTGGGCGACCACCACCGCCTCGGTGCTGGTCGAGTCGGCGGAGCGGCACGGGGTGCACGCCGACCACGCGGACCTGCCCGAACTCCCGGGCTGGCACGCGGTGCAGGGGCCGGCCGCGGTGTTCGGCTTCGGCAACGAGCACCTGGCGGGTTGGCTGGCCGAGCACCGGGTGCTGCCGGCGCTGGCGCCCGCGCTGCGCGCGGAGCTGGCCGGCCCCGGGCCGGTGGGCGTCAAGCTCTTCCTGGGCGGGAAGGCGGGGGACGACGTCGCCGAGGTCCGGGTGGGCGGCGAGGTGTCCGAGGCGGCGTCCGCGGCGCTGCGCGCACTGGACTGGCCGCGGGGTGAACGGCTGTGCTGGGCCCGGCTGTTCGTCCTGCTGACGGCCGAACCGGCGGCCTCGGGGCAGCACACGTCGGCGGGTGCCGAGGCACCCGCACCGATGCGTGTCCCGGCCCCGGCGGCGGCCCGCCCCCGGGGACTGTTCGCTCGCTGGCGGGAGGCCAGACGGGCCGGCCGGTGACCCCTGGGCGGGGGTGCGGGCGGCCCGGCCGGATCAGCCTCCGGTGATGCCGGAGATGCTGTGCGCCAGGTTGGCCAGCAGGGAGTTGATCGAGGTCGCGACCGTGGTCTCGTGCAGCATGAAGCCGAACAGGGCGGCGACGATCGCGTGCGGGATCTTCATCTGCTTGTTGCGGATGAAGATGATGCACAGGATCGCGAACAGGACCAGTGCGGAGACGGAGAGTGCCACCCGGACTCACTTCCTCGTTTTCATAGCGGGGTGCCACCGCCCGGCGGCACCTGCGAAAGCCGGACCCCGGCCTGTCCGACGGTCCCGAGGCGGAATCGCGGACCGTCCGGCACACCGCCGGCCGGGGAGCCCACGGTCGACCGCTGTCTTCCGTGCCGCACGTGACACCCCCCATCCCCCGAATCCTGAACAGTCCCGCCCGGACTCAGTGTGGTCGACCGTGCTGATTGCGTAAAGGTCTGAAAGTCAGCCCAACGCCATATCCTGCGATGCGAGACGAGTTTCCGCCGACCGGGACGATAGCGGAGCCACCCTGACGAATCGTCGGCGGGGCCGGGCTGAGCGGCCGGGAAACGGCCGGAGGCGGGTAACGGAAGCCACAGGTCCGGTCCACCGACGGGGCGTCCGATTTGGCTGAAGATCAGCTGCCAGGCTTGACAGCGGCGCTGCCGGTGGCACGTGCCGGACGGGCAGTCCGACCGGCCGTCAGTCGCGCCAGAGCAGCAGCAGGGCGCGGTCGTCGTTGATGTCCCGGGCGACCGTCTCGATCAGGGCGGCCGCGGCGCCCGCGCCGGTGCCGGGGCCGCCGCCGGGTACCACCCGGTCCGCCTCGCCCATCAGCCGGTCCATGCCCTCGCCGAGGTCCCGGCCCGGCGCCTCCACCATGCCGTCGGTGCAGAGCATCAGGACGTCGCCCCGGTTCAGCCGGCCGCGCACGCCCTCGAACTTGGCGCCGTCGTAGATCCCGAGCAGCGGGCCGTCGGCCTGCTTGACCTCCCAGCGCCCCTCCCCCGCCAGGCGCTGCATGCCCGGCAGGTGCCCGGCGGAGAGCAACTCGTACTCGCCGGTGTCCAGGTCCAGCACCAGGTGGACGGCGGTGGCGAAGCCCTCCTCCCAGGACTGGCGCAGCAGGTAGCCGTTGGCGGCGGGCAGGAAGTCGTGCGCGGGCAGCGAGCCGACCAGGCCGCCGAAGGCGCCGGAGAGCAGCAGGGCGCGGGATCCGGCGTCCATGCCCTTGCCGGAGACGTCGGCGAGGACCACCTCCAGCAGCCGCTGGCCGGGGCCGGTGCGGGCGGCGACCACGAAGTCCCCGGAGAAGGACTGGCCGCCGGCCGGGCGCAGCGCCATGTCCGCGTGCCAGCCGTCCGGCAGTTCGGGCACCCGGCTCTGCACCCGCAGCCGCTCGCGCAGGTCGAACAGCATGGTGGAGCCGCCCCACCAGGGCACGCCGACCCGGGCCCGGAACTGGGCGAGCAGCAGGCCGCCCACGCCGGCGGCGCCGACCACCAGGGCCGCGCCCGGGGTCACGCCGTAGAGGTAGGCCTCGGGGTTGTCGCTGGCGACCCGCTGGCCGGTGTGGATCACGGACTCGGAGGAGAGCCCGAGCGCGGCCAGGGCGTAGAGCACCACCAGGCTGCCGGGGCGCAGCAGCAGGGCGCCGGCGATGATCGGCAGGACCAGGGAGGTGGGCGGAGCCCAGTCGGGCATCCAGATGTTGAGCAGGATCAGCAGCGGGACGAGCAGGGCGAGCGCGCAGAGCACCGGCCAGTCGGCGGCGCCGCCGCGGAAGTAGTCGACCCCGGCCGTGCGCAGCCTTCGGCGGACCCGGCGGACCCTCTTGCGCAACCGGGCCGTCACGGACTCGGACGCCGGGGCGGCGCCGGGCCTCGTCGCAGTCGTCTGGGGCTTCGTGCCCGGCGCTCTGCCAGCCATGGGGTCCGACCCTATCCACGGGCACCGCCCGGCGTCGACGGGCCGGGGGCGGGCACGGGTGTCGGAGCGCGGGGCGCCCGGTGGGTTTCGGCCGATCGAGACGGGGGCGGGCGGGCCGCCGGGGCCGTGCGGGGGTTGGGCGCACGAACCAGGCGGGTGGTGCGTGCGCCCGGCGCGCGGCGGGTGTCCGCGCGCCGGGTCCTGTGGCCGATCCCACAGGCGTCGCGGGGTGGTCGCGGCCGCCGGGAAGGGTGGGTGG
>NZ_JBHTWX010000186.1:0-7643 GCF_042792155.1 Kitasatospora sp. NPDC056651
GTCGGGGACACCGGGGCCCGTGTGGTGCCGGGATCAGACCTCGATCACCCGCAGCGCGGGGTGGTCGACCGTGTTGAGGTACAGCTTCTCCTTGGTGCCCTCCTGCTCCAGCTCCAGGACGAGCCGGTACCGGTACAGCCCGGGCTTGGCCGTGCTCAGCACCGTGCCGGCCCAGTAGTAGTAGACCGGGGTCAGCGGCGAGCGCATCCGGTCGGGCATGCCGTAGATCTTGAGCTCGGTGAAGAGCTTGCGCTCGGCCACGTCCTCCTCGTCACCCAGTTCGGTGTCGAGGACCACGATGTTGTTGATCTTGGGCATGGGCGGCCAGGTGCCGTCCAGCCGCCGCTCCATGTCGAGCGGACGGATGATCCAGTTCAGCACCTGGCCCTGCTTGCAGACCGTCTCCAGTTGCCGGGTGCCCTGGCCCGAGCCGCCGACGCTGTTGTCGATCATGTACATCGAGTCGTGCAGCGAGCGGTTCGCCGTGGCGCGCTCCATGTTCACGAACGTGACGATGTTGAGCTGGACCGAGTTCAGCTGCCCGGCGTTCTGCTTCTCCGGCTCGGTGCTGCGCGTGCTGGTCGTCAAGGTTCCTCCTCCGCTGCTCAGAGCTGGCCGGTCGCGTGGCCGACCAGGGCGGGCGACACGGCGGTGGTGATCGGCTCGACCTGCGTGCCCAGCCGGAAGCTGATCCGGTACGACACCGGGGACGTCTGGTCCTTCTTCACCGTCCCCGTCCAGTAGGCGACGTCGGTGCCGGGATACACCTTCCGGACCGGCTCGCACACCTCCTGGTCGATCTCGATCCCGTCGATGGCCACGAAGGCCTCGCACTCGAGCGCCAGCACGTTCCAGAGCAGCTGGTCGCCGGCCTTGACCGGGGTCCTCAGCTCCTCGGTGCCGAAGCCGGTGGACCCGCCGGCCCGGTTGGTGTCGTACAGGTACAGGTGGCCCTGGGTGCTCTGGGCCGCCAGCATGCCCACGCAGTCCACCACCGCGGTGATCGAGATCGGCCGCTTCGGCGTGGTCTTCTGCCGTGGCTTGGTGGTCATCTACTCCTCCTCGTCCTTACTGGATCAGGGGCTCAGGCGAAGCTGGCCGGAGCGATCGGCAGGTAGCCCATACCGGCACCCGTGAAACCGTTCCGCTTGGGGTCCGCGGTGATCCGGAGCTTCGACTCGCAGGTGAGGTTGACCGGCTCCCAGGTCGACTCGCCCGCGCGCTGGACCAGATCGTGGAGCTGGATCCGCATCTTGTAGGTGTAGGTCCCGGGCCGGGAGGTGTCGACCGTCGCCGACCAGTACCAGCCGTCGGTCACCAGGTCCGGGGAGCCGTACTCGGCCGGGTAGATGATCTTCTCGTCCACGGCTTCGCCGAAGATGTCGGTGATCACCGGGGCCGGGTAGCTGTGCGCGCCCTGGCTGTGGTCGGAGACCACCTTGCCCGTCACGTCCAGCAGTCGCTGCCCGGAGAGGGCGCGGGTGCGCGAGGTGGACCGGACCCTGGTACCGACGGTCTTCTGGATCCTGGCCAGCGCGGCCTCGGTGTCACCGTTCGGCGTCGTGCGGCCGGCCAGGTCCGCCAGCTCCGCCAGCGCGTCCTTCTCGGCCTGCCGCGTCCGGGCGGCGTGGTAGCCGCGGGGCACCGTCGGCGGGATCGAACCGAGGCTGTACGGAAGCCAGTTGAGCACCTGCTCGCCCGCCTGCGAGCCGTCGCTCCAGTAGGCGCCGTTGACCGCGGTGACCAGCTCGCCGGTGCCCTGGTTCAGCGAGCCCTGCAGCTTCATGTTGTCGAACAGATAGGTGTTGCCGGTCAGCGTCCGGGACTCCAGCGCGTTGCCGACGTCCACGAGCACGATGATCGCCAGTTGTTGGGCCATCTGCCCACCCTCCTTGTCGGTGTTCCGCCTACAGGCACATCAGTGCGGGCGAGTCGACGTACAGCACGCTGTGATCGCCCTCGTACATCTGGAGCTCCAGCCGGTACCGGTACGGCACCCCGGAGGGCAGGTACGGCGGCACCACGCCGGACCACACGTCGAGGTCCGACTGCCCGCTCTCCAGCCGACGACCGGCCGGCGCCGCGCCGTTCGCCGCGCCGTCCGCGGCGCCCTCCGGGAGACCGCCCGGGGCGCCCTCCGTGCCGTCACCCGCGGGGGCGCCGGCCGGGCCGTGATCGACGACGTACTCGGGAGCCGCCGCGACCCCACCCGCCGGCAGGAAGCTGATGCTCCTGATCTCGACGGGGGTCTGGAGGTCCACCGCCAGGGCGGACCACTGGACCACCTGGCCGGGCGCCACCACGGTGACCAGCTCCGGCGTCCCCTGGCCCTTGCTGTCGAAGGACCCGTCGTCGATCAGGCAGAGGTTGCCGTTCAGCAGCGACTTGTCCGAGAGCGCGCCGATCACATCCACCACGACGGCGATGTTCACTTGCGGTTTCATCCTCACTCCATTCCTCGAAGCCACGGACCGGGGCGGCGGTCCCGCCGCCCCGCCGGTGGTTCTGTCAGGCCCTGTCCGGCCGGGCCTAGCCCCGGTCGCGCACCAGGGGCACCTTGCCGACCGAGGTCCGTTCGATCTCCGCGGACGCCCTGGGCACGAACTTGATCAGGAACCGGTACCCGGTCTTCTCGATCGAGGCGGGGTTGGCCTCGCCCTGGTTGAACAGCGAGAGCGAGCGGGGCAGCGAGTTCACGAAGACGTGCTGCACCCCGTACGGGCCGAGCGCGCCGTCCAGCCGGTACGTCAGCCCCGGGGCGTCGTCCACCGAGGCCAGCAGCGTGATGGTCTTGCCCTCGCGGTGGTTCACGAACTGGATCTCGTGGGCCACCACGTCCAGGTCCACCGCCACGACCTTGAGCAGGTCCTCCCGCAGCGCCTCGTAGGCGCGCGGGGCCGAGTACTGGCTGTCGTTCAGGTGCAGGATGTCCCCGGTGCGGCCGGCGAACTCGAACTGGCCGGTCTTCAGCCCGGGGCCGTCCAGCCTCGGGCGGCGGATCATCCGGTCGCCCAGCTTCAGCCGCAGCAGCGGCGCCTCGTGCGCGTGCAGCCGGGTGACGACCAGCTCGCCCTCCTCGCCCTCCGCCACCCAGCGGCCCTGGGCGTCGACGATCTCCACCAGGTGCAGTCCGGGCACGGCCGCCAGGTAGGGCGACTCCTCCCTCAGCTGGAGCCCGATGGTCTCCGCCTGGGTCGCGGCGAAGTAGCTGAGGATCGCCAGGTTCGGGAACACCGCCTTGAGCTCCGCCCGCTTGCGCTGCGGCAGCACCCCGCTCCCGTACAGCGCCGCCCGGAAGCTCTGCTTCGCCTCCTGGCTCATCCCCGCGCCGAGCTCGCTGAGGATGGCGACGCCCGCGGTGATCCCCATGAGCGCCTTCGGGCCCGGGTAGGAGAACATGTGCTCCAGCACCGGGGCGGTGACCGGCCCCGCGCCGATGTAGTTGACCCCCGGCACCTGGGCCAGCACCCCGCCCACCATGGTGCCGCTGCTCCACATCTGGTAGTCCGCCAGCGTGGTGTACAGCCACTTGGGGTCGCTGCCGTTCAGGTACCCGTCCAGCTGGTAGGCGCCCATGAAGCGGCCCGCCACCTCGTAGGTGTCCCGCAGCTCCCGCAGCGAGTACACCGTCTCCAGCGGCTTACCGCCGCTGGTGCCGCCGCTGGCCACGATCTCGAACCCGCCGCGCTCCAGCGGCACCACCATGCCCGGGCGCGAGTCCATGAAGAAGTCGCGCTGGGTCTCCTTGTCCGACAGCGGGATCCGCTGCCACTCCTCGTACGTCCGCGGAGCCTCACGGACTCCGGCGCCCGACAGGCGGGTGCGCCAGAGCGGGTTGAGCAGGACCGTGTTGACCATCTGCTGGAGGCGGCGCAGCACCAGGGCGTCCTGGATCTCGTGCGGCACCTCGCTGTACGGGGCCTGGCAGACCTGCTCGCACTCGCGGAGCTTGCTCGCGAACAAGGGGAGCTTCTCCACGGCGTCGATCGATTCCGGCTTCAGCTCCCAATCGGGAATCAGCCGGCTCGCCAGTTCACCGGCGCCGCCGGGTGCCGCCGGCCTGGCGGGTGCGATGCTCACTGCACTCATCGTCAATTCCTCGTTTTCGCTCTGTTCATCGACCCATGCGCTGTGGTTCGTTCGCTGGCGTTCACCTGGCGGCGGCGGACAGCTCAGCCGCGACCCGCCTGATCTCACCCAGCAGCATCCGGACGTGCTCGATGGTGATCCGGTGATTCATCACGACCACCCGCAGGGCGGCGACCCCGTCGATGTTCACCTTGGAGATGAAGAAGTTCCCCTCGATTTTGATCCGGTTCCGGATCGCCACCTGGAGACGGTGCACGTGCTCGTCGGAGAGGTCGGCGGGACGGTGGCGGAAACAGAGGATGTTGGCCTCCGGCCGGTGCACCGTCTCGAAATCCGGCTCGTCCAGGAGAATTCCGTGGATTTCCTCGGTCAGTTCGCAGAGGTACTCGATCTTCTCGGCGAAAAGGGCCCGGCCGTAGACGGACCAGAGGGTCCACAGCGGCATGATCATGGGCCGCTTGGTGCACTCGAAGTTCCGGCCGCCGCTGTCGAGCTCGGTGTAGCGGTCCGGCTCCTCGTCGAAGACGTAGCTGGCGTGCTGCTGGAAGGCCCCGTCGCTGTCCTCCTTGTTCCGGTAGAACAGCAGCGTGCAGGGCGCCGGTACGAACATCATCTTGTGTGCGTCCCACGCCAGGGAGTCGGCCTTCTCGATCCCCCGCAGCTTGTGGCGGAGCTTGTCGGAGACCAGCAGGCTCGCCCCGTGCGCACCGTCGACGTGCAGCCAGATGCCCAGCTCCCGGGCCAGGTCGCCGAGCTCGTCGAGCGGGTCGAAGGCACCCACCGAGGTGGTGCCGGCCGACGCGACCAGGGCGAACACCTTCAGCCCTCGCCGCTCGGCGGCCTCCAGGGCGCCCCGCGCCCGCTCCGGGCAGATCCGCTGCTCCCGGTCGAGCGGCAGCCGGACGATCTGCGACTCCCCGATCCCCAGGATCCCGGCCGCCCGGGACACGCTGTAGTGCACGTCCGCGCCGACCGCGACCGCCGGCCGGGGCGCGCCGTCCACCACGGGGCTGCCGCTCGACCAGAAGTCGGGGAACGCCTTGTTCCTGGCTGCGAGCAGCGCGGTCAGATTGGCCAGCGACCCGCCCGAGGTGGTCACCATGGCGAAGCTCTCCGGCTCCCACCCGATGAAGCGGTTCAGCTCCTCGGCCATGATGCGCTCCGCCACGCTGGGCAGCTGGCCCGCCTCGTAGAACGAGGACGGCTGGTTGACCACCGAGCTGACGAAGTCGACGACCCCGCCCAGCGGCACCACGCCCGAGAACTGCCGCCCCAGGTAACCGGGCGAGTGGACCTGGATCCCCGTCCTGACGTACAGGTCGACGATCCCGTCCAGCCGCTTCTCGTCGAAGGGCGCGATCTCGTCGCGCTCCCCGGCCATCAGGGCCCGCGCGGCCCGCGTCAGTGTTTCGGGGTCGATCAGGTCGAGCCCCCTGATCGAGGAATCCGACAGATGGCTCTCCAGCCGGCCCAGCACCGTTTCGGTATTGGCCCGGAGGAGATCGGCCCCGAAAACACCGGCCATCGCCCCGCCATCACGCGGTTTCCCGCCCCGGAAAGCCGCAGACGATCGCTGCGGCTGAACACCGAAAAGCGAGACGACTCCGCCGCGCTGCTCGATCATCTCCTGCTTCGACCGAGATTCCACCTTATGAGCCCCCCAATGGGCCTTCGTTGAAGATGCTGAAGACAACGCGATGGACTCTTCCGCCCCTTGAGTTCCCGTGTCCAGTCGCATAACTCCAACGGGTGAACCCCTCCTTTTTCTCGAATTTCGATTGCGCACCACCGCCACCCGGGCCCGGCGCCCGATCCCCGCAAAGCCGCGCTGGCCAGGCCGATGACGTGCTTCATCACATTTCGAACGACATATTCAAACTGCCCTCGAACTCCCCTGACGGGCGGGCCGGTGGAGTGGGCATCTGGGTCGACCGGGCGGATGGAGGCGCCGGGGCTTCCGCGGGACCCGGCGACCCGGCGGCCCTGCGACCCGGCGGCCGGGTTCGCCGCCAGGCGGACTCGGCGTGCGCCCGACTCCGCCCGTTCCGGCCACGGCGAAGACCCCCGACCCGGGTGGGCTGGGGGTCTTCGCCGCGGCCGGAAACGGACAGGTGTCAGCGGGTGTCGGCCACCGCCTTGATCAGGTCCCCGCCCCCGCTGCTGTTCGTCAGGACGACCAGGCCGCTACCCCGCTGGATCAGGGACACGGTCAGCGCGTGATAACCGATCGGCTCGCCGCCGTGCCCGTACTGGACGTCGGCCCCGAGGGTGTCGACGACCGTGCCCAGGCCGTAGAAGGATTCGTCGTGTGGCGTCAGCAGTTCCCTGGCCGAATCCTGGCCGAGCAGGGCCAGCGGGCGGCCCAGGTAGGACCGACGGACCTCCAGCGCCAGCTTGGCCAGGTCCACGGCCGTCGTCCACAGGCCGGCCGCTGCCGCGTCCGCCCGGACCAGCCAGCCGCCCGCCAGAGGGCTGCCCAGCTCGTCGTGGCCGTGGGCGACCGGCAGGCCCGAGGTCTCCGGGAAGGACTGGTCGAAGCTCGTGCCGGTCATGCCCAACGGCGCGAACAGCAGGGAGTGCATCAGCTCCGCGAAGCCCCGGCCCGTCGCGTCGACCACGACCTGCTGGAGGACCGAGAAGTGCACGTTGGCCTTGCGGAACACCTCCCCCGGCACGAGGTCGGGCCGTACCGGCCGCGCCCCGTCGGACGTCCGGCCGTTCAGCAGGTCGACCAGTCCGGGCAGCGGCTCGCCGCGACGGTAGCCCTTGCCCAGCGTCGGCGTCAGCCCGGACAGGTGGCCCAGCAGCTGGCGGCTGGTGATCCGCGGCGGCCGGCCGCCGTCGACGCCCGGCACCCGCCAGCCCTTGAGGTACGTGTTGACGTCCTCATCGAGGTCGATCACGCCGTCCTGGGCCAACCGCAGCACCCCGAGCGCCGTGACGTGCTTGCTCACCGAGCCGACCTGGAAGAGCGTCTCCGGGGTGACCGGCTCGGCCCCACCGGCGACCAGCGTGCCCAGCGTCTCCGCGGCGACCAGTTCTCCGCCTTCGATGACGGCGATGCTCACCCCGGGAACGCGACCCGTGTCGACGGTGTCGAGCAGGGAGCGCGGCGCCGAGCGGGAGACGGCGGCCGAGCCGCCCGACGGAGCGGACCGCGTCACGGACTCGCCGGAGGGCCCGGCGGGCCGCTCGGCGGCCAGGACGCCGTCCAGCTCCGCCGCCAACTCACCGAGCGTGTCGTGCCGGTAGAACATCATCAGGGAGAGCGGGAGGTCCGCCTGTCGTGCGGCCGAAACCACCTTGATGATCAGGATCGAGTGTCCGCCGAGCTCGAAGAAGCTGTCCGTCGCCCCGATCCGCTCCACGCCCAGGACCTCGGCCCAGATCTCCGCGAGCCGCCGCTCGGTCGCCGTCGACGGAGCGACGTGCTCCCGGGCCGCGTCGAGCTCGTCCCGGTCCGGTGTGGGGAGGGCTTTGTGGTTGGTCTTGCCGTTGGCGTTGAGGGGGATGGTGTCGAGGGGGGTGTAGGTGGTGGGGATCATGTAGTCGGG
>NZ_JBHTWX010000187.1:0-7499 GCF_042792155.1 Kitasatospora sp. NPDC056651
CCGGCGGCGGGCCGGGGGGGGGGGGCCCGGGGCCCCCGGGCGCCCGGGCGGTGCGGGGGGCCCCCGGCCGGCGCCCGGGGGGCGGGCCCCACTCCCCCCGCGCAGGGGGTCATGCGGCCGGGGTGAGGTCGAGGGGGCGCCCCTCGGGGGTGAGGGCGATGGCCCAGAGGCCGTGGGCGGCGGGGTGGAGTGGAGCGGCGGACTGGCGGGCGAGCTGGTGGTCGAGGTAGGTGACGGTGTCCTGGTGGTTGACGGCGTTCCAGGCGTGCGGACGCCCGTAGGCGTCGAGGGTCAGGAGCACCGCCTGGGAGCCGTGGCCGGCGCGGCGGAGGTCGTCGGCGAGGCGGTCGAAGGCCGGGCCGCCGTCGCCCAGGTCCCGGAAGGGCGCGCCGAGTTCACGCTCGGCGCGGTCGCGGCCGCCGCGTTCGCCGGCGTCGCCCTCGGTGGGAACGCGCGGGGCCGCGCAGGTCGGGCGGCCGGTGTAGCACTCGACCGCCGAGAGGGCGATCTCCAGGCTGTTGTTGGCCCGGCCCGGTTCGCGGTACCCGCCATCGTTGACCGCCTCCGCCCAGCCGCCGACGGCAGGGTCGGGGTGGCGGGCGGGCAGGCCGCCCTCGTCCCGGGGCACCCGGCGTTCCAGCTCTGCCTGGTGCTCCGGGTCGACCGGCGCGAGCCCGCCCGGCAGGCCGTACGGACGGCTGTCGGCGATGCTGCGCAGCCTGGCCGCCGGATCGTCCGGCTGGGCTCCGCGCCGTGCCCGCAGCGCGAGTTGGAGGGCCATCGCGTGGGCGGTCGCGACCGGGACCGCGCCCCAGGCGAGGGTCGGGTCGGCGGGGCCCGCCGCGGTCTCCCTTCGCCGGGGCTCCGCCGGGTGCGCCTCGGGCCGGCCGATCACCGGGGCGGTGCCGACGATCGGCGGTGCGGCCGGAGGCGGCGGGGCGCCGTGGACCGGCGGCGGTCCGACGACCGGCGACGGCGCGGCACCGGCCGGGGTCCGGACTGCCGGCGCCCCGCTGACCGGACCACCACCGCCAGGACCACCGCCCACGACACCACCGGCCCCGACACCACCGACCCCGGCCCCCGCTCCGGCCCCGACACCGCTTCCGAACGGCGCCGCGACGTTCACGGGCCCCGCCCCGGCGCCCGCCAGCGGCCCGGGCCCGACGCCCCCGACCGGACCGGCCGCCTGGTACCCGCCGCCGTACCCCGGCGTGCCGAACTGCCCGGGCACCCCGACCGGCCGGACCGTCACCGGAGCCTCCGGCGCCGGGCCGTGCGCGGGAGCGCCGGCGGACGGCGCGGAGACGACGGGCGCGGCGGGCGCGGCGGGCGCCGCCGGAGCACTCACCGAGTCCGTCCGCACGGTCACCGATCCCCCGCCACCACCGCGGGAGGAGGACGCGGCAGCCGCGGGCGCCTGGAGCGGGTAGTCCCCGTCCGACCAGCCCGCCGCCCCACCGCCCTGGCGGACCGGCGCGGCGACGGACCGCACCGGCGCCCCGTCGTCCCGCACCGGCGGCGTCCGGCCACCGCCACCGTCACCACCGCCTCCGCCCGCCGCCTTGTGCGACACCGGCGAGCCCCCGGCGGGCGCGTACGAGGCCGCGTACGAGGCCCCGGACGTCACCGCCCCCGACGCCACCGCCCCCGGCCCCGCACCTCCCGGCGCACTCGCCGCGACGGCCGCCTCCGGCCCGCCGGCGGCCGCCCCCGGGTCCGCCACCGCGACCGACGCCACCGTCACCACGCCCGGCGTCCTCGGATCACCCGGCCCGGCGGCCGTCACCCCGTCGGCCGTCACCCCCGCGGCCGGCCGGTCGGTGTCCGGCCCCTCCGCCCCCGGCGTCAACCCGCCGAGCGGCACCCCGCGAACGGCCCTGCCCGCCTCGTCGGTGAGCACCGGCCGGCCGTGCTCGTCCAGCCGGACGGCCAGGTCCGCCACCCCGACCACCGGCTTGCCGTCCGGCCCCGGGACGACCAGCAGCCCCGAGGCGTCGGCGACCGGCGTGCCGTCGGCGCGGAGGATGACCGGCCGCCCGTCCGGGCCGAGGACGGGCGCGCCGTGCTCGTCCACCTTGACCGCCAGCCCCGGCACGCCGACCAGCTGCCTGCCGTCCTTCCCGGCGAGCAGCACCAGCCCGGAGCCGTCCGCGCGGAGCACGCCCGGTTCGCCGAGGGCCGCGGGCAGCCCGGCGGCGAGCGGGTCGAACGCGCCGGTGCGGTACGAGGCGGCGGTGACCCGCGTCCCCCGCGCGGTGCCGAGCTTCAGCAGGGCGACGGCGGCCGGTTCCTTGAGCACCCCGGCCAGCGCGTCCTTCATGGCGCGGCCGAGCTCGGCGAGCAGTCCGCCGATCTTCAGCCCGGCGGCCTCGACGGCGACGGCCGCCATACCCGCCGCGACCTGCTCGGTGGCGGCGTTCTTCACCTTCGACGCGAAGCCGCCGACGGCCTTCTCCAGCCCGCCGACCACTCCGCTGTCCGCCCGCCCGGTGTCGGCCGCCGCGGCGACCCGGCCGGCCTCCTCCCTGGCCCTGGCCGCCAGCTCCTCGGCCTGCTGGAGGTCGGCGGCCAGCTGCCGCAGGGTCGCGATGATCTCGGCCTTGCAGGTGTCCACGGCCCGCGCGGCCGTGTCGAAGGCCCCGGCGACCAGCCCGACCGCGCCGTGCGCGTCGTCCAGGTGCCCCTTGCCGCCGCCGCTGAAGCCCTGCCAGTACGCGCCGAAGGCCTCGACCGCGTGGCCGGAGTTGTCGGCGGTGACGCGCCGGACGGACTCGCCGCAGCGGCGGGTGAGCCGGTCGGCCTCCTGCCCGAACCCGCGCCAGACGCCGGCCGCCTTGCGCAGCCCCTCCTCGTCGGCCTGCGGCCACTGCCGGCCGGTGCGGGCCAGCACCGGGACCAGTTCCTCGGGCAGTTTCCGGGACACGCGTTTCCCCCTTCGAGCCGGGTCCGTCAGACCGACGTGTCCTCGGGGACGACGGGCGCCGCCCCCGGGGTTGCCGACGGCGGCGAGGAGAGCGGCGGCGAGGGGACCGGCACCGAGGAGGCCCCCGGCACGCCCGGCACGCCCGGCGCGCCCGGCAGGTCCGGGGCCCCCGGTGCCGCCGTCGCCCCGAACCCCTTCGCCGCCGAGGTGTCCGCGTCCGCCGTCCGGGCGGCCATCGTGTGCAGCCCGGCCCCGACCCCGGTCACCCGGTCGGCCAACCCCCGCAGACCGTCGACGAGTTCGCCGCGCGCCGGACCGTACACGGCGGCGAAGCCGCTGCCCGGCTGGTCCGTCCCCCAAGGGGTGCCGAGGGCGGCGAGGCCCTGCTCCAGGGCGGTGACGGCCTTCACCAGCTCGCCGCCGACCTTCTCGAACTCCCGCCCCTCGCCGTGCAGTTCCCACGGCTTGAGGACGAACTCCCCCTCCGCGGGGCCGGACGCCCCGGTGCTGCCGCCTGCCATCCCCGTACCTCCCCGTAGCGAACCGGCCGCCATCCTAGGCAGCCCCCGGGCAGCTCCCGGGCGGGCCCCGGGCAGCCCCCGCACGGCCCGACGGACCTCTTCACCCCGCCTTCACCCGGCCCGGTTCCCGACGCCACGGCCCCCGGCAGCCGTCCCGCACCGCGCCACCGCACCCGGAAGCTCTACCCTTGCCGGGTGGCACCAGCAGAAACGTCCCAGAAGAAGGCCAAGGCGAAGCCCGAGGCCTCCCCCGCCCCCATCGACCTCGCGATGCCGACCCTGCGCCGCGAGATCCCGCGCGACGAGGTCCCGCTCGACTTCCCCCGCGCCTGGGTCGAGTTCGCCGACCCCGCCGACGAGGAGCAGGTCTTCCGCTGCGACCTCACCTGGCTGACCTCCCGCTGGTCCTGCGTCTTCGGCCAGGGCTGCCACGGCATCCGCGAGGGCCGTGGCGAGTCGGACGGCTGCTGCACGCTGGGCGCCCACTACTCGGACGAGGACGACGAGAAGCGCGTCCGCTCCCACGCGGCCCGGCTGACCCCCGAGCTGTGGGAGAACTTCGCCGAGGGCACCGACGCCAAGGGCCGGATCGTCGCCGACGGCGGCATCACCATGCTGGACGAGGACGGCGACCGCCAGACCCGCCGGGTCGACGGCGCCTGCATCTTCGTGAACAGCCCGGGCTTCGCGGGCGGCGCCGGCTGCGCCCTGCACGCGCTCGCGCTCAAGGAGGGCCGCGAGCCGCTGGAGACCAAGCCGGACGTCTGCTGGCAGCTGCCGATCCGCCGCACCTACGACTGGATCGACCGCCCCGACGACACCCGCTACCTCCAGGTCTCGATCGGCGAGTACGACCGCCGCGGCTGGGGCCCGGGCGGCCATGACCTGCACTGGTGGTGCACCGGCGCCCCGGCGGCCCACCAGGGCGCGGAGCCGGTGTACGTCAGCTACCGCCCCGAGCTCACCGAGCTGATGGGCAGGGCCGGCTACGAGGTGCTGGCCCGGCTCTGCGAGGAGCGGATCGCCACCAAGGGCGACCGCAAGGTGGCCCCGCACCCGGCCGACCCCGGCAAGAAGGCGCAGAAGGCCAAGAAGGCCTGACCGGCCCCACCCCCCGACCGGTCCTACTTGTCGATGTCGCCGACCACGAAGAACATCGACCCGAGGATCGCCACCATGTCCGCGACCAGCGTCCCCGGCAGCAGCTCGGTCAGCGCCTGGATGTTGTTGAAGGACGCCGAGCGCAGCTTGAGCCGCCACGGCGTCTTGTCGCCGCGCGAGACCAGGTAGTAGCCGTTGATCCCGAGCGGGTTCTCGGTCCACGCGTAGGTGCTGCCCTCGGGCGCCTTGAGCACCTTGGGCAGCCGCTGGTTGACCGGGCCGGGCGGCAGCTCGGCGAGCTTGTCGAGGCAGGCGTCGGCGAGGTCCAGCGAGTTGAGGGTCTGCTCCAGCAGGCACTCGAAGCGGGCCAGGCAGTCGCCCTCCTCGCGGGTGACCACGGTGAGCACCCGGCGCAGCTCCTCGGTGCCGTACGCGAGGTAGGGCTCGTCGCGGCGCAGGTCGAGGTCGAGGCCGCTGGCCCGGGCGATCGGGCCGCTGACGCCGTACGCCTCGGCCTGCGCCCGGGTGAGGGCGCCGACGCCGGCGGTGCGGGCGCGGAAGATCTCGTTGCCGAGGACGAGGTCCTCGAAGACCGGCAGCTGGGAGCGCACGGTGGCGACGGCGGCGCGGACCCGGCCGAGCCAGCCCGCCGGGAGGTCCTCCTTGAGGCCGCCGACCCGGTTGAACATGTAGTGCATCCGGCCGCCGGAGGCCTCCTCCAGCACGTGCTGGAGGTCCTCGCGGCTGTTGAAGGCGTGGAAGACCGGGGTGATCCCGCCCAGCTCCAGCGGGTACGAGCCGAGGAACATCAGGTGGTTGAGCACCCGGTTGAGCTCGGCGAGCAGGGTGCGGACCCACACCGCCCGCTCCGGGACCTCCATGCCGAGCATCCGCTCGACGGCCATCACGACGCCGAGCTCGTTGGAGAAGGCGGAGAGCCAGTCGTGCCGGTTCGCCAGCATGATGATCTGCCGGTAGTCGCGGGCCTCGAACAGCTTCTCCGCGCCCCGGTGCATGTAGCCGATCACCGGCTCGGCACTGACGATGCGCTCGCCGTCGAGCACCAGCCGCAGCCGCAGCACGCCGTGCGTGGCCGGGTGCTGCGGGCCGATGTTGAGCACCATGTCGGTGGTGCCCGCCGTGCCGCTGAAGTTCTCGGCTCCCGCTCCGATGCCGACCGTGGTCTCCCTCATGGCCCCAGAGTCTGCCATCCCGGCAGGTCCGTCAGGCTCCCAGCCCTTCGAAGATCTCAAGGGGCGGCATGCGGACGGTCTGCGCCAGCCACCCGAAGGCTCCCAGCCCGCCCGGGTCGGTCAGCTCGGCCCCCTCGCCCGCGCCGCTCAGCGCCCGCAGGTACCCGGCCGGGTCGCTGGAGGCGAGCGCGAGCGCCGGGCGGGCACCGCTCACGCCGAGCGCGCGCAGTGCCTCCCGCTGCGTCGTCCACAGGCTGTGGACACCGGGCACCGCGATCGAGTCCAGGGCCACGTGCGCGGTGACGTCGCAGGAGCCGTCCGGCACGGGCATGACCTCCCGGCCGTCCCGGAACCCGGTGAACGTCCCGAACGGCGGCCGCCGGTCCGCCGTGTGCCCGTAGTCGACGGCGACGGCCAGCCCGCGCTCCAGCCCGGCCACCGCCCGTGCCCAGGCGGCGTCCCGGGGGCCGCCGAACTCCACGCGGTCCCCGGGCCGTCCGACCGGCCACCAGCGGGCGGCCCAGGCCGCGTCGGCCGCCGAGACCGGCTCGCCGGGACGCTCCTCACCGGTCGCCGTGTCCACCTCGACGTAGCGCAGCACCCCGTCCTCGTCCACCTCCCCGGCGTCCAGCGGCACGTTGTCCAGCCACTCGTTGGCGAACAGCAGCCCGGTGACGCCGCGCGGCGGCTCGTCCGTCCACAGGACTGTGGACGGAAGGCCGGCGGGCCGGCCGGCGATCTCCACGCCGTACGGGCGCAGCCGCGCCAGCACCCGCGCGGGCAGCTCGGCCAGGACGCCGACGAGCAGCTCCCCCCGCCCGGCCCCGACGTCGACCAGGGCCAGCTCCTCCGGACGGCCGAGGGCCTCGTCAACCTCCAGCAGCAGCCGGGCCACCGCGCGGGCGAACCCGGGCGAGGCGTGCACCGAGGTGCGGAAGTGCCCGGCCGGGCCCTCCGGCCTGCGGTAGAAGCCCCGCGCGGGGTCGTACAGGGCCTGTTCCACGGCCGGCGCCCACCGCATCCACGTCATGGGGCGGGACGCTACCCGGCCGCGGAGACCCCTCCCAACCGGAACCCTCCTCCGGTTCGGCCCTCCCGGGCGGGTAGGGGGCTCTCCGACCTACGGAGTAGGACGGATCGCCCTACCGGCGGACATGGGCATGCGAAGCGACTGCCTACGCTGGACACGTGCATCGACTCAACGCCTGGCTCCGCCGCCACCCCCTGGTGGTCGACTCCGCCTGGGCGGCGATCGTGCTGTTCGTCGGCCTGGTGCCGGACGACGGCTCCGTCGAAGACGGCTGGCGCCTGAAGGTCTCGATCCTGATCGCGGTGCTGCTGCCGCTGCTGATGGTCTTCCGGCGCCGCCACCCCGACCTCACGGTGGCCGCCGCGATCGGCGTCGGCGTCGGACAGGTGGCCGCGGACGTCTCCCCGGGCGGCTCCGCGATCGCCTACCTGGTCTTCGCCTACACCGGCGCCGCCTTCGGCCGGAAGTGGACCTCCTGGACGGCGCTGGCGGCCGGCCTGTCCGCCGGACCGCTGGTCTTCTGGCAGGCGGAGCCGGTGCGGACGGTCATCGACGCGGCGGGCGACGCCCACACCCGCCCGTACGGCATCGGCGAGGCGACGTTCCTCACCCTGATGATGAGCACGCCCTTCATCCTCTGCTGGGCCTGGGGCCGACTCACCAGGGTCCGCCGCGCCTACCTCACCGAACTCGAGGACCGCGCCGCCCGACTCGAACGCGAACGCGAC
>NZ_JBHTWX010000188.1:0-7443 GCF_042792155.1 Kitasatospora sp. NPDC056651
GGACTACTTCGGTAGTCCCGGGCAGCGGCGCTTCAGCCTCTACTCCCACGGCTTCCATCTGTCGGTGCCGATCTCGACGTCAAAGGGCTTCGGCAACCGGACGGTCTCGCCGAACTTCCACTCTCCCAGCACCTCGTAGGTCCCCTTGCCCCGGTTCGGCTCGCCGAACAAGGTGATGCCTGGCTGCCTCGGGTCACGGTCCACCGGCAGGTAGAACGGCACCCCGGGCCGTGCGTACCCGCTCCACTTGGTGGGCTTGCCCGACACGGGGCGCCGGTCGTTGTGGGCGCTGGGATACGCGGTGACCTCAGCTACCAAGCTGATCTTGTTCGGGCTTAGGTACCGGTCCTCCGACCTCGCCAACAGGTCCACCTCGGTGGTCACCACAACGAGGTCAGGGCTGTAGCCATCCCCGATCTCAGTGAGATCGACGCCGACGTGCTGCACTACCTGCCATGGGAAGCCGCCGCCTGAAGGCAGGCCCACCACTGCCACCCAATATTTTCCGTCGAAGGAGAGGTTTGTGCGGCGGTAGGTTGACAACTCGTCTGCGGACGAAGGCGTGTGACTGACAGGATCGGTGCATGAGGATCCTCGTGCTGGGTGGTGGCTGGTTCCTGGGCCGCGCGGTTGTGAGTGGAGCCCTGGAACGAGGCTGGGAGGTGACCACGTTCACGCGGGGACTGTCCGGTGTCCCGGTGCCCGGAGCGGTCGCCGTGCACGGCGACCGGGAACGCCTCGACGACCTGGCACGCCTGGCCGGTCACGGTCCGTGGGACGCCGTGATCGACACCTCGGCCTCGGAGCTGTCGCCGCATGTCGTCCGCTTGGGCGCCCGAACCCTGGAGCCGGTCGTCGGCCGCTACGTGTACGTGTCCACCATCGCGGTGTACGAAGGCTGGCCCACCGAACCTCTGAACACCTGCTCCCCGGCCTGGGCGGCTCTGACCTCCAACCGTCCGGACACCGCTCAGTCCCCGGACAGCACCTCAGGCATCAACCCCGACTACGGGCGGCGGAAGGCCGCGACCGAGCATGCGGTGACCGAGACGTTGGGGCTCGCCCGAACGAGTCTCCTCAGGCCGGGCGTGATCCTCGGCCCCGGGGAGTACGTCGGCCGGCTGCCGTGGTGGCTGCGTCGAGCCGAGCGGGGCGGACTGATTCTCGCGCCCGGGGACCCCGCGAGACGCTTCCAAGCGGTCGACGTTCGGGACGTCGCCACTTTCGCACTCGACCAGGTCGTGCCCGTCGATCACTAAGTCCACAACCTCGGCACCCCGACCGGCCGGGAGACGATGGGCGGATTCCTCCAGGCGTGCATGGACGTGACCGGCAGTACCGGGGAACTGCTGTGGGTGGAGGACGGGATCTTGCTTCGCCACGGTCTGCGCCAGTGGACCGAGCTTCCGCTGTGGTGGATCCACCCTGGTGTATCCGTCATCGACTCGTCCTCGGCAGTCGCGGCCGGCTTCCACAGCCGGCCGCTCGCAGAGACCGTGACCGACACGTGGCACTGGCTGAGCCAAGGCAATATGCCTGTTCCGCACAGGCGTTGGGCCAAGCACGGGATCACCCCGGCCAAGGAGCAGGCCATTCTCGACAGTGTGCGCCAGCTACTGCCTCCGCCGAGGGCGAGCCGCAGAGTGCCAGGCCCGAGAACCCGGGACGCGGACACCAGGTCGAAGCCGTCGATCCGTTCCGCTTGACCCTTCCCCGTGAGGCCCGCACCGCGCCACTCACGGGGAAGATCGAGCACAGGAGTGGGGGCCTCGACAGCGCCGTCCGGATCGTTTGCGCATCAACAGGGCGGAGACCAGACCGGCTCGGGCCTGGGGAGCGATGACGAGAGGGTGTGAGTACGGCAACATCGGCGTGCACTACCGGTCGCCGCCGTCCCAGGCTCAGTGGATCGGGCGGATCATCGCGGTCAGCCGGGGCGAGTTCGGAGAGGGCTGTTGAGCGTTGAACCCCTGATAGCCCCAGGTCTCGTAGAGTCGCTGGACCTTGCCGTCCCCGGCGAGCGGGTTGACCAGAAGGGTGACACGGCTCTCAAGGCGGTGGCGCAGCAGCTCGTCGTGGATCCGGCGCGCGACGCCCGTCCCGCGCCAGCGGATCCGGACGCCGATCTCCTTGATGGCCAGAGCCGGGGCTTCGGTGCAGCCGTCCGGCAGTGGCTCGGTCATGCGCTTCCAGTAGCGGTCGCCCGCCTCGATCGTGTTTCCGTAGGCGTAGCCGATCGGCACCTCGCCGTCGTAGCCGAGGACGAGCTCGAAGCCAGGCTCGGCGGCATGCCGGTCGAGGCGTTCGGCGAACACGTCGACGCGGTAGTTCGGCAGGTGCAGTAGGGGGGCCCGCACATCGGCGTACACGTTCAGCAGATCCTGCCGGGTCTCGGGGGCCAGGGCGGTGTGGTGGCGGAGCTCGACGGTCACGCGGGGGTCCTCCAGGTGTTGTGGGCGTATGCCGTCCAGGTGCGGTCCGGGCCGCTGCCGCCGGCCAGCGTGTGCAGCGAGGCGCCGAAGGCGGCCAGCATCCGGGTGACACGGGGGTGCGCGAAGTCCTCGGCCGGGATGGACATGGCGGTGGCGACCGCGGGCTCCAGGTCGCCCTGCCCGAGCTGGGCGCGGGCGAGCCGGACGGTGGTGATCGCTCGGGACCTCTGCATGGTGTCGCGCCGCTGGGCGATGCTGCGGTGCGCGTGTGCTTCCGCGTCCTCCCAGTTCCCGGCCGCGAGGTGGGCGGCGAGGGCGAGGGAGTCGAGTTCGGACTGGTCGTAGAAGGCGGTGATCCATACCGGTCGGGAGACATCGAGGTCGGCTCGGTTGAGGGCGTCCTGTGCGTACCCGATGGACCGACGGACCGCGTTGGAGTCCCCGGTCAGGCCGTGGATCGCTGCGTGGCGGGCGTGTCCGAGAGAGGCGAACAGCGGGTCGCGTCGGGTGATCGGCAGGCTGCGGGCGACCTCATTGGCGGCGAGCGCGTCGCCTGTCTGCCCGAGGTGCCGATACAGGCTCCCCGCGTGGGACCAGATGCGGAACCGGATGCCGGAGTCGCCGGACATCGCCGCCAGGGTGGCTGCCTTCTGGTGGTGTTCGAGGGCGGCGTCGAAGCGACGGCCGTCGATCGCGGCCCACATCGCCGAGGACATGAACGATGCCGCGCACGCGTACAGCTGGGCCCGGACCCGCTGCGTCGCGGTGCCGTTCTTCTGCAGGTCGAGGGTTTCCTCGGCGAGCGCGGCCGCCCTGGTCTCGATGCTGAGCCGACCGCCGTGGCGGTGGTCGCTGGCGATGACCTCGGCGAAGCGGGCCTGCAGTCTCCGCACGTCACCGACACCGATCCGGCCCCCCGCCGCCACGGCAGGCGGGCTCGTGAGCACGGTCACGGCCGCGCCTCCGGCCGCAGCTATGAATTGGCGTCGCCTCACATCGTCCTCCGGCGTGGTACGGGCCCGCCCGGTCGGGACGAAGCCCAGCTCTTCGGGCGCACATGCGAATACTGCCCTGAGTGCGAGGCGGATCTTCAACGGCGGCCACCGGGTCACGCCGGTCAGCCAGTTGTGCACCGTGCGCTCTGACACGGAGCCGAGCGTCCCCGTGAGGGTCCTGATCTCGGCGTTCACTTCGCGCGCCAACTCTGCCTTGGTCATGCGGCGTTCGGACATCCGGAGGCGGAGCGGGACATTGGCCGGCATGCGGTCAACGTAGTCGTGCTGTTACGCGCCGTGCACGGTGCCGGGTAATGGGACGGTCAAGTTTTCCGGTTGAGATGAACCAGAGTGCCTCGCAACTTTGCCTCACCGTACCGTCTGTGACGGTCGTTCACTGTTTGCATGCCGCTCGGCCCCGGGCGGCCCCGGTGCAGGATCCGGCCCCGTGAACGGTCCTGCACCGGCCCAGTCTCCAACCTTGGAGGAGCAGCATGATGCACTCCCCGGCCCGATATCGGCGCCGCATCGCCCGTCGTCCGAGGACGGTCGTTGTCCAAGCTGACTCTTTCTGCAACCTGGACTGCGCCTACTGCTACCTGCCCGACCGCAAGCGACGGGCCCCATGCCGGTCGCGATCGCCGAGGCGGTAGCCCGTTCCGTCGCCGAGTTCGCCGATACCTCGTCACCGGAGCCGGTCGAGGTGGTCTGGCACGCCGGCGAGCCGCTGGCCGTCGGCCGCACGCTGGCCACCAGCAACACCGCCGTCGTCGCCGACCTCACCGGCCTCACCGTGACCGGCCCCATCGCCGGACCGTTCGACAACCGGCCCACCTGGGACAACAACGGGCCGAAGTTCGACAACCGCCCCACCTGGGACAACTGGTCGAACAAGAACAAGGGCAAGTAGCGCCAACCCCGAACCACTCCGGGCCCGCACCAGCGGTGCGGGCCCGGCCCGACCTTCGAGAGAGCGGAGCCCCTCATGGATGGCATCACCTTCGGCCGTGTCACCGTGACCCTGCCCCACCTGAACGAGCCCGGCCTGTACCTGTCCAACGTCACCACTCTCGACTCCGCCCGGGGCATCGTCCAGGACTTCCAATACGGTGACGCCGACCTGCGGGACCTGGACCTCGCCGAGACCCGCCTCGTCACCGGCCGAGTCTCCAACCTGCGGGTCGACCGCATGCAGCTCGACCAAGTCCGCCTCGACTCCGTCGAGTTCGACACCTGCGACCTCGCCTCCGCCCGCATCACCGACAGCAAGCTCTCCCGGGTCGTCTTCCGCAACTGCAAGATCATGGGCGCCGGGCTCATCGGTGTGACCCTGGACAACGTCCTCTTCGACAACTGCAAGCTCGACTACGCGACCTTTGAGCAGATCCGGGCCACCGGCACGGTCGTCTTCTCCAAGTGTGGGCTCACTGAGGCGTCGTTCACTGGTTGCGACCTCGGCGGCGCGGTCCTCGACGCCTGCAACCTGCGGCTGACCGAGTTCGGCCGGGGCAAGTACCAAGGCATGGACCTGCGAGGCAGCGACCTCACCACGCTGCGGGGTGTCGCCAACCTCGACAAGGTCCTCATCGACCGCACCCAGCAGTCCGAACTCGCCGAAGCCCTGGTCACCGAGCTGGACGTGACCTTCGCCGACACCCTCGACGACCGGTAGAACCAGCCTGGGAGGCAGACGCGTGAGGCTCGCCATCGCCCATACCGATCCCGACACCCTCATCGCCAGGTGCGACAGCACCGGTGTCCGCATCGCTCGTGGAGAGCCCGACTACGAGGACGGGGCTGTTCTCCCCGGCGGCCCCTGGCAGCCCCTCACCGCCGTACTGGCGGCAGAACTCCGCCCGAACGAGCGGAGCGCCGACAGCGCGCTCGTGGAGCTGGTGAAGCTGCCCGACGGCCCTCCGCCGGTCACCCTTGCCCACCTCGCCGACCAACTCGGCGACCCCGACGCCGTCCACCTCGGCCAAGCCAGGAGCCCGGCCAAGGCGCTCACCACCACCCCGAATCACCAGAACGGCCGCCGCATCGGCCTGCACATCGACAATTGGGACAGGCTCTGCTACCAGGCCAAGCACACCGGTCGCCGACGCCTGTGCTTCAACCTCGGTCCCGGAACCCGCTACCTCCTGCTCGGTGGCCTCGACATCCAAGCCATCTACCGCGATCTCCACGCCGATCCCGAGGGCCGCTATCCGCACACCGACGACCTACGAGCCTACGCCGCCCTTGGCCTTCCCCTGCGTGTCTTCCGGCTGCGGATCGACCCCGGCGAGGGCTACATCGCCCCCACCGAACTGCTGCCCCACGACGGCTCCACCGAGGACCAGCCCCAACCGTCCACCGCCGCGTTCTGGCTCGGCCACTGGCCACGCGGCGTCCTGGCCTCGCTGATCTGACGCCGACCGGGGCGAGCTGTTCCACTGCCTGTGATGGTGGCAGTGCCGCACCCGATCCCCACTCACGTAGGAGACTTCCATGGCTGCTGCGCCGCAGCAAAGCCCCCGTCCGATTACGCCTCGGCTGCCGGCCGGACCGACCTTCGACCAGGAGCTGTGCGGGCTCGTGCTCGACACCGCACCTCGCCTGTTTGCCGTTGTCCAGGTGTCCGGAGAGGGCCTCCCGGACGTCGACGGGTGGGTCGTGGCCTGGGGGGTCGCCGACCACAGCGGGCTGGCGCACGTGATCGGCATCGACGGGCAGGCGCGAATGACCCTCACATCTCCCGATCGGGCGTTGCGCCATTTCGCCGGGCGATCGGGGATCACCGCACGGCTGGTCTGGCTCGCACAGTCGAGTGCGGCAGCAGTGGATCGGGCCGAAGCCGCCTGACCTCGACTTGCCGGCGCGAGCGGACCGTGATGGAGGCGGCGGACTCGGGTCTCGGAGGGGCAGCCGGTGGACCTAACGCTGGTCACGCACCGAATGTCACGAACATCTCACGTTGCGTCAACTGCCGTGGTATGTTTCGCATTCCAACCGAAAACAAGGCGACCCCGGCGGTGCTGTAACACCCCGGGGCCCGGCAACAGGAGCTGTAACTCCCGATGCGCGTCCATCGTAGCGCCCACGTGCGCAGTTTCACCGTGCTGTCCAACTGTGTGCTGCAGGATCGGCGGTTGTCCTACACCGCCCGTGGCCTGCTCGCGGACCTCCTTTCCCGGCCCGACGGCTGGCGTGAGGACGGTCGGCACATGGCCGACACCAGCCCCCAGGGGCGTGGCGCGATCCGTAAGGCGCTGAAGGAGCTGGCCGAGGCGGGCTTCTACCGGGTCGAGAAGATCCGCATGCCGGACGGCACGATCCGGACCGAGACCCACGTCTACGACACCCCGCAGCTCGTGCGACCGAGTGCCGCCCATCCGGCATCCGGTGAAGCGACTACCGGTTGCGCAGTCGGCCCTGTAGTAGAGAACCGGCAGCAAGAACCCACCCTCCCGCCGCCTCCGGACTCCGAAGAGGTCCGCGTAGCGGTGGCCACCCTGTTCCGGGTGATCCGACCCGAGCCGCGTCTACGACTGGGCGAGGCCGAGGCCCGGGAGTTGGCGCCCCTCGTCGCTCAGTGGCTGGAGCGGGGTGCGGTCCAGGCTGACCTCGCCCAGGCCCTGCTGCCGGGTCTGCCAACCCCGATGCACTCGGCGGTTGCGGTGCTCCGGTACCGCCTGGAGCGCAAGATGCCACCCGCCCGGCCCGTCGTACGGTCACCGGCCCGGTATGCCGAGTGTGCCAAGTGCCACGACCCCGTGCCCCGACCGGGGATCTGCCGCCCGTGCGCTGGCTTGACAGCCCGAACCCTCACAGGCGGCCAGGGGGCGGAGGTGGCAGCCGCTGGTGCCGCCCGAGTCCGAACCGCTCTGCGCTCCGCAGTGGCCGGCGGCCGGCCTGTGTATGTCGCCGTCTGAGACACGCGACCCCGCCGGTCCGAAGGGGCTCCGGCAGGACGGGGCCTTCTCGCTTCCGTCAGGTACGTCGCCCTGCTCCATCAGCGCCGCGCGCCGCCCGGC
>NZ_JBHTWX010000189.1:0-7441 GCF_042792155.1 Kitasatospora sp. NPDC056651
ACTGCTCGGTGGGGGGGGGTGGGGTCCGGGGGGGGGGGGGGGGGGGCCCCCCCCCCGGCGCCCGCCGCCGTCCTCCCGGGCGTCAGGCCCGCGGCGGGTCCACCGCGAAGAGCTGCTCCTCGACGTGGTCGAGGGCCACCCGCAGGGCGCCCATCGCCACCACCTCCGAGCCCAGCGCCGCCAGGGCGACCTCCGGGGCGCGCAGGGTGAGCTGGGCGAGGCGCTCGCGCAGCGGGTCGAGGACGCCGTCGAGGCCGGCCGCCCAGCCGCCGATCACCACCAGCTGCGGGTCGATGGCCAGGACGAGCGCGGCGACGCCCTGGACGAGGCGGGTGAGGAAGCGGTCCATGGCGATCCTGGCGACCTCGTCGCCCTCCCGGGCCAGCCGCAGCACCCGGGCCACGGCGGCCTCGTCCAGCGGGTTGAGCGGCTTGCCGGTGGTGGACAGCAGGCGCTCGGGGGTGACCTCCTGGCCGAGCAGGTGCAGCGCGCCGATCTCGCCGGCCGCGCCGCCGAAACCGCGGTGCAGCCTGCCGCCGATGAGGGAGCCGGCGCCCGGGCTGAGGCCGGCCATCACGAACACGACGTCGTCGGCGCCGACCGCCGCCCCCTGCCAGTGCTCGGCGATGGCGGCCAGGTTGGCGTCGTTCTCGATCAGGACCGGACAGCGGAAGGAGCGCCGCAGCCGGGCGCCGAGGTCGAGGCCGGTCCAGCCGGGCATCGCGGTGCCGAGCCGGATGGTGCCCTCGCGGTCCACGATGCCGGGGGTGCCGATGCCGACCGCCCACAGGTTGTCGCGGGAGATGCCGGCCTTGCGCAGCACCTCGGCGACGGCGGTGCGGACGGCGGTGAGCCGCTCCTCGGCCTCCAGGGTCTCGTCCACCGGCTTGAAGTGACTGCCCACCACCTCGCCGGTGAGGTCGGCCAGGATGACCCGGATGTCGTGCACGCCGATCTCGATGCCGAGGATGTGCCCGGCCTCGGCGCGGAAGCGGAACCAGCGGGCCGGGCGGCCGCGGCGGCCGGTGCCCGGCTGGCCCTCCTCCCTCGGCTGCTCGACCTCGGCGACCAGTCCGGTCTCGACCAGACCCTCGATCACGCCCTCGACGGTCGGGCGGGAGAGTCCGGTCTCGCCGACGAGCTGAGTGAGGGTCACGGAGTGGCCGTTCCGCAGCGCCCGGAGCGTGACCGCCGCGTTGATCCGCCGCAGCAGTGAGGAGTCTCCTCCGGTGAGCCGATCCGACAATGCGATGCCCTTCGCCGTTCGCGCGACTGCCCTGGCGCGCGGTGTCGAGTGCGCGGTGCCCACCGAATGGCCCGCGGGGGGAACGCCCCCGGAGAACGCGTCAGGGCGGCAGGGGGCCGCCTGCGCGAGGGCCGGAGGACAAGCCGGAGCCTACCCGGGGAGCGGCCCGGGCGGCGAGGATCCTCGCAGCTCATCACGGCTTCGGTATCGAAATGGTACGGATCGGGTGGCGGCACGTGATCCGGATTTCACCGCTCGGCCACGGAGGGCGGTGGGGGAGGGGCCGGGTCCGCTTCCGTGGGCGGGGAAGCGGACGTCAGCGGTCCGACGGACGGCCCCTCGGGGGCGTCAGCCCACCCGCGCCGCGAACAGCCGCTGACCCAGCAGTCCCATCGGGTGGCCGTCCTCGGGCAGCGTCAGGACCGTCGGGCAGCCGGCGGTGGCGAGCGCCGCCCGCCAGTGCTCGGCCGGGTGGGCGGCGGGGCCGTGGGCGTCGTCGCCGGTGATCAGCAGGTCCAGGTGTTCGGCGGTGGGCGCGAGCAGCAGCAGCCGTCCGCCGGGGGAGACGAGCCGGACCAGCTCCGGGACCTCTTCGGCCGTCCGTCCGGTGGCGGTGGCGACGACGAGGTCGTAGCGGCCGCCGTCGGGGGCGAGGTGGTGTTCGGCGTGCTGCCGGGGCCGGGCGGCCAGGGCGCGGGCGACGGCGGGTTCGCCGCCCTCGGGGTCGAGTTCGAGGACGCGCAGCGGCACCGGTGCCGGGTGGGCGTCGGCGGTACCGCGCACCAGTGCGCCGAGGGCGGCGCCGAGGAAGCCGCGGGCGCCGGCCCAGCGGACCGGGGCGGCGCCCGCGCGGGGGGCCTCCTCGCCGGCGATCAGGCGGGGCAGCCGCTGCGCGCCGCGGCGGACCCGGTCCAGGGCGGCGGCCGGGCCGAGCCCGTCGGCCCAGGCCTCGACGGCCGGGCGCCAGGCGTCCCGCACCGCGGCTGCGCCCGGCCCGGGGCCGCCGCGGAAGACCGGGCCCTGGGCCCCGCCGTCCTGGCGGGTGATCAGGCCGTGCCGGGCGAGCGCGTCCAGCCAGCGGGAGACCCTCGGCCGCTGGGCGGGGGTGACCAGGGCGGTGGCCAGCACCTCGGCCTCGGGGTAGCCGCGCGTCGGGTCGGTGAGCACGTCGGCCTGCTGGAGGGTGTGCAGCAGGGAGAGGAGCACGGCTCGGTCGAGGTGGGCGCCGAACTCGCGGATCTGGGGGGCGGTGACGCCGATGCTGTGCTTCCAGGCGGCGGCGGAGGCGCTCTCGGCGTCGGCGCGCAGCCGGCGGTCGGCGGCCTCGGCGTTGCTGTCCGGGGCACGGACGTGGGCGAGGACGGCGCCGAGCGCGTCGACGGCGGCGTACACGTCCTCCTGGCGGGGCTCGGGGCCGACGTGCAGGACCAGGCGCAGCGTGCGCAGGTCGTGGGCGTCCAGGCCGGGTTGCCGGCTGAGCCGCCACAGCAGGGCTGAGGGCAGGCTGAGGTGGGTGGCCCGGCTGGCGGCGACGGTGGCGAGCTGCTGCTCGGGCCGCTGTTCGGGGTCGCCGCAGTGGACGGTGCCGCCGGCCAGCAGGGTGGCGAGGGCGAGGTCGACGGCGAGGTCGGAGACGGGGTGGAGCACGGTGTGCCGGATCGGCGCGGGGCCGAGGACGCCGGCCCAGTAGCGCAGCCGCTGCTCGGCGGCCCGGGCGGCGGAGGGCGGCAGCGCGGCGTGCGCGGCGACGCGCTGGGCGAGGGCCCGGGGCAGGCCGCCCGGCGGGGAGACGCCGAGCAGCAGGCCGATGCCGCTGATCGCGCGCCCGTCGGCGACCACGGCGGGTCGTTCGCCGAGTTCGCGCAGCGCGCTGACCAGGGCGGGAGTCGTGGGCACGGTGATCACCTTGGGGTGCGGGGAGGGAACCGCACTACTGAATCACGCGGTCGGGGCGGAGGAGGCCGCGGGGAAGTCAAACTTCCGTAATGATTTTCATATTGGATAGCCAAGCTGTGGAGACGAAGCCCCGGTGAAGCGGTCGGAACTTCACATTCCGGGAGGTCTGTGCGATCCCTTGACAGGTGGTTCGGGTACTGGATCAATGGATCGGAACATTCCTGACCGAACGATCGGTCGGGCGGCGGCCCGGGGAGCGGGTGGAGCAGCGAAGGAGCGACGATGACCGGCAGTGCACCCGTCCCGCGCCGACACCTCGGGGAGCCGATCCCGCCGGAGCTGCTGGACGCCGGCGAGCGGATGGGCCTGGACGAACTGCGCGCCCACCAGCTCACCCGGCTGCGGGCCACCCTGCGGCACGCGTACGACAACGTCGAGCTCTACCGCCGCAAGTTCGACGCCGCCGGAGTCCGCCCCGAGGACTGCCGCACCCTCGCCGACCTCGCCCGCTTCCCCTTCACCACCAAGGCCGACCTGCGCGAGGGCTACCCCTTCGGCATGTTCGCCGTCCCGATGGAGCAGGTCCGCCGGATCCACGCCTCCAGCGGCACCACCGGGCTGCCGACCGTGGTCGGCTACACCGACAACGACCTCTCCATGTGGGCCGACGTGGTCGCCCGCTCGATCCGCGCGGCCGGCGGCCGGCCCGGCCACAAGGTGCACATCGCCTACGGCTACGGGCTGTTCACCGGCGGCCTCGGTGCCCACTACGGCGCCGAACGGGCCGGCTGCACCGTCATCCCGGCCTCCGGCGGCATGACGGCCCGCCAGGTGCGGCTGATCCTGGACTTCGAACCCGAGATCATCATGGTCACCCCGTCCTACCTGCTGACCCTGCTGGACGAGTTCGAGAAGCAGGGCGTCGACCCGCGAAGCACCTCGCTGCGGGTGGGCATCTTCGGGGCCGAGTCGTGGACGGAGGAGATGCGGCGCGAGATCGAGGAGCGGCTCGACCTGCACGCCGTCGACATCTACGGCCTCTCCGAGGTGGTCGGCCCGGGCATCGCCCAGGAGTGCGTGGAGACCAAGGACGGGCTGCACATCTGGGAGGACCACTTCTATCCGGAGGTCGTCGATCCGCTGTCCGATCGGCTGGGGGCCGACGAGGTGCTGCCCGAGGGGGAGGTCGGTGAACTGTGCTTCACCTCGCTCACCAAGGAGGCGCTGCCGGTCATCCGCTACCGCACCCGCGACCTCAGCCGGCTGCTGCCCGGCACCGCGCGGCCGGCCTTCCGGCGGATGGAGAAGGTCACCGGGCGCAGCGACGACATGATCATCCTGCGCGGGGTGAACGTCTTCCCGACCCAGATCGAGGAGATCCTGCTGCGCACCCCGGGCGTCGCGCCGCACTTCCAGCTGCGGCTGGGCCGGCAGGGGCGGCTGGACCGGATGACCGTCCGGGTCGAGGCCCGGCCGGAGGCCTCGGGCGAGCAGCGGGAGGCGGCGCGGACGGCGATCGTCGCGGCGGTGAAGGACGGGGTCGGGATCACGGTCGCGGTCGAGGTGGTGGACCCGTACACGCTGGAGCGCTCGGTCGGGAAGATCAGGCGAGTGGTGGACGAGCGGGAGTGAGCGGTGGCGGTGGGGCGACACGGGGCGCCTTGCGGTCGTGACGGGTGGCGGGGGCGGCGGGGGTGGCGGGGTGGCGTCGGAGGCGTACGGCTCGTCCGGGGGGTCCTGCCGTACGCCTCCAACGTCTACAGCAATGTAGACGTTGGTTCGGCGATGCGTCCACCCGCCCCCCGCCACGGGTGCGTGCGCACCCTCGTCGCGGGTGCGTGGGCACCCCCGCGCGGGCCCTATGCTGCGGGGCATGCCAAGCGAGTTGCGCACCCTTCAGCCCGCCGAGGACCTCGCCTTCATCCGGCGGGAGACCGGACTGAAGCCCGTCCCCTTCGTGCCCGAGATCAGCCTGCACATGGCCGAGGACGCCATCGCGCTGTGGGAGACCACCGAGCGGGCGCGCGGGCGGGCCGGGCTGCCGCCGCCGTTCTGGGCCTTCGCCTGGGCGGGTGGCGTGGCGGTCGCCCGCTACGTCCTGGACCATCCCGAACTGGTCGCCGGCCGAAGGGTGTTGGACATCGCGGCCGGCTCCGGACTGGTCGGGGTGGCGGCCGCGCTGCGCGGGGCGACGGACGTGCGCGCCGCCGAGATCGACGCCTACGCGGTGGCCGCGATCGGGCTGAACGCCGAGGCCAACGGGGTGCGGGTGGCAGGCGCCCTGGTGGACCTGGTGGACGGGGACGGCGGCCCGGCCGAGGTGGTGCTCGCGGGGGACGTCTTCTACGAACGGGCCATGGCCGCCCGTTTCCTGCCCTTCCTGGAGCGGGCCGTGGCGCGCGGCGCGACCGTCATCGTCGGCGACCCGGGCCGGGCCTACCTGCCCCGGGACCGGTTCACCGCGGTGGCGGCGTACCAGGTGCCGGTGGTCGCGGACCTGGAGGACACCGCCGTCAAGACCACCACGGTGTGGCGGCTCGGCTGACGCCGCGTCACCCGGCGGAGTGGCCGTCCGAGCGGTGGTCCGAGTAACGGCCCGGCCGCGGAACGGCCCGTGTTCCCGCCCGGGCCGGTACGGGAGCACGGGCCGCGGCCGTCCGTCAGCCGCGCAGTCGCGCCAGCCAGGTCTCGACCTCGTCGGAGGTCCGGGGGAGGTCGGCGGAGAGGTTCTCGTTGCCGTCCTCGGTGACCAGGATGTCGTCCTCGATCCGCACCCCGATGCCCCGGTACTCCTCCGGCACCGTCAGGTCGTTCTCCTGGAAGTAGATGCCCGGCTCGACGGTGAGCACCATGCCCGGCTTGAGCGGCCCGTCGACGTGTTCCTCGGTGCGGGAGTGGGCGCAGTCGTGGACGTCCAGGCCCAGCATGTGGCCGGTGCCGGCCAGGGTGAAGCGGCGGTGCAGGCCCAGCTCGTACACCTTGTCCGCGCTCAGGTCGCCGAACAGGCCCCAGGAGGTGAGGTGCTCGGCCAGCTCGCGCTGGGCGGCGTGGTGGAAGTCGCGGAACTGCCCGCCCGGCTTGACGGCCGCGATGCCGGCCTCCTGGGCCGCGTACACGGCGTCGTAGACCTTGCGCTGGATCCCGGTGAAGCGGCCGCTGACCGGCAGGGTGCGGGTGATGTCGGCGGTGTAGAGGTGGTTGGTCTCCACGCCGGCGTCGAGCAGCAGCAGGTCGCCGGGCTTGGCGTGGCCGTTGTTGCGCACCCAGTGCAGGGTGGTGGCGTGCGGCCCGGCCGCGGCGATGATGCCGTAGCCCGCGTCGTTGCCCTCGATCCGGGCGCGGAGGAAGAAGGTGCCCTCGATCAGCCGCTCGGCGGTCTCGGAGTCGGTGCCGAGGACGCGCACCACGTCCTCGAAGCCGCGGGCGGTCGCCGCGCAGGCGAAGCGCATCTCCTCGATCTCCCACGCGTCCTTGACCAGGCGCAGCCCGGACAGGAAGACCTCGAACTCGTCGTCCAGCTCGGTGGAGCCGCGGCCCGTGAGCGCTGCCTCCACGCCCGCGTCGTGCCGGCGCAGCACCCGCACCGGGCCGGTGGTGGCGCGCAGGTCGGCGTGGACGGCGCGGACGTCCCGGCAGGGCAGGCCGAACAGCCGCTCGCTCTCGGTGAGGCTGTTGCGGCGGCCGTCCCACAGCTCGCCGTGGCCGTCCAGCCAGAACTCGCCGTTGTCGACGCGGGAGCGGCCGCGGAGGTAGAGCACGGCCTCGTGGCCGCTCCCGCCGGTGGGCAGCAGCACCAGCACGGCGTCCTCGGACTGGTCGCCGGTGAGGTAGGCGTAGTCGGAGGAGGGCCGGAACGGGTAGTCGGTGTCGTTGGCCCGCACCTTGGGGTTGCCGGCCGGGACCACCAGCAGCTCGCCGGGGAAGGCCGCGGACAGCGCGGCGCGGCGGCGGGCGGTGTACGCGGCCTGGGCCACCGGCTCCAGGGCGGTGCGCTCGGTGTCGGCCCAGCCCTGCGTCATGTTCTCGGCCAGTTCGTCCGTCACCCCGCGGGTCAGGCCGTTCTTGCGGTACTTGATGGGCTCGGTGGGCTCGGTCACTGCGGAATCTCCAGATGAGGGCGGCAGGGGATGCGACAACGCCTCGCTACGCCGGGGATACGTAACAAGCGTTTTGTACCGTATATCGAACACGCGCCGAAGAGAAGAGCCCGACCGCGACCTCTGGAACGGAACCGCCCGGAGCCGGAAGCTGCCCGGAAACGGAAACCGCCCGGGCGCCGGCTCGGGTGAGCCGGCGCCC
>NZ_JBHTWX010000190.1:0-6760 GCF_042792155.1 Kitasatospora sp. NPDC056651
ACCACCCCGAACCCCACACCACCACCACCGCCCTCGCCCACCTCCACACCACCGGCACCCCCATCAACTGGCACACCCACCACACCACCACCACCCACACCCCCCTCCCCACCTACCCCTTCCAACGCCAACGCCACTGGATCGACACCGACCGCCCTGCCACACCGCACGAGGCCGCTCCCCCACCCACCCGGAACGCGGACGCGAACGAGGGCGAGGTGGCACCGGCTGCCGAACTTCCGCTCGCCCAGCGCCTCGCCGGGCTTCCGCGGGCCGAGCGCGAGCGTGTCCTCCTGGAGCTGGTGCGGACGAACGTCGCCACCGTGCTCGGCCACCTGACGTCGAACTCCGTCGACCCCAAGCAGACGTTCAAGGAACTCGGCTTCGACTCCCTGGGGGCGGTGGAGCTGCGGAAGCGGCTGAACTCCGCGACGGGGATGGACCTCCCGCCGACCCTGGTCTACGACCACCCGAGTCCCGCAGCGCTCGCCGAGCACCTGCGGGCATCGCTCACCGGCGGTCCGGCCGGGCAGCGGGACGTGACCGTCACCGGGCTCTCGGACGAGCCGATCGCCATCGTGGGCATGGCCTGCCGTTACCCCGGCGGTGTCGCCTCGCCGGAGGACCTCTGGCGCCTGGTCGACGAGGCGCGCGACGCCGTCTCCGAACTGCCCGTCAACCGCGGCTGGGACGTGGACGAGCTGTACGACCCGGTGCCCGGCCGCCCCGGCAAGAGCTACGTCCGGCAGGGTGGATTCCTGCACGACGCCGACGAGTTCGACCCCGCCTTCTTCGGTATCTCCCCGCGCGAGGCCGCGGCGATGGACCCGCAGCAGCGGCTGCTGCTGGAGACCTCCTGGGAGGCGCTGGAGCGCGCGGGCATCGCCCCGACCTCGCTCCGGGGAACCACGGCAGGTGTCTTCGTCGGCGCCATGTCGCAGGACTACGGCCCGCGTCTGCACGAGCCCGCGGAGGGGTACGAGGGGTATCTCCTGACGGGCAGCACGGCGAGCGTCGCTTCCGGACGGGTGGCCTACACGCTCGGTCTGCAGGGCCCGGCGGTGACCATCGACACGGCGTGCTCGTCCTCGCTGGTCGCCCTGCACCTCGCCGCGCAGTCGCTGCGCCAGGGTGAATGCCGCATCGCCCTGGCCGGCGGCGCGACGGTGATGGCGACGCCCGGCATGTTCGTGGAGTTCAGCCGCCAGCGCGGTCTGTCGGCGGACGGCCGGTGCAAGGCGTTCTCCGCCGACGCCGACGGCACGGCCTGGGGCGAGGGCGTGGGCATGATCGCCCTGGAACGGCTGTCGGACGCGGAGGCCAACGGCCACCGGGTCCTCGCCGTCATCCGCGGCAGCGCGATCAACCAGGACGGCGCCAGCAACGGCCTGACGGCACCGAACGGCCCTTCGCAGGAGCAGGTGGTCCGGCAGGCGCTGGCCAGTGCCCGACTGGAGCCCTCCGACGTGGACGTCGTCGAGGCCCACGGCACCGGCACCAAGCTGGGCGACCCCATCGAAGCCCAGGCCATCCTCGCCACCTACGGCCAGAACCGACCCACGAACCACCCCCTGCGTCTCGGCTCGCTCAAATCCAACATCGGCCACACCCAGGCCGCCGCGGGCGTCGCCGGCGTCATCAAAATGGTCATGGCCATGCACCACGGCGTGCTGCCCAAGACTCTCCACGTGGGCGAGCCCACCCCACACGTCGACTGGTCGTCAGGGGCCGTCTCCCTGCTCACCGAGACAGCGCCATGGGAGACGGACCCGAACCGCCCCCGCCGCGCCGCCATCTCCTCCTTCGGCATCAGCGGCACCAACGCCCACCTCATCCTCGAACAACCCATCCCGGCACAGGAAACGCGACCCCACGAGGAACCGGCCCCCGCGAACGTCATCCCCTGGGTGCTCTCCGGCCGCACCGAAACAGCACTGCGCGCCCAGGCGAAACGGCTGCACGAGCACCTCGCCGCGACGCCCCTCCCCCGCCCCGCCGACGTCGCCCACGCCCTCGCCACCGGTCGGGCCCTGCTCGACCACCGTGCCGTGGTCCTCGGCGAGAACCACGAGAGCCTCGTCGCCGGGCTGGCGGGGCTGGCCGACGGGGACACCCCGGCCTCCGTGGTCGCGGCCGCCCCGGCGGGCTCCGACAGGGCTGTCCTCGTCTTCCCCGGCCAGGGCTCGCAGTGGGCCGGAATGGCGGTGGAACTGCTGGATTCCCACGCCGTGTTCGCCGACGGCATCGCCGCGTGCGAGCGGGCCCTGGCGCCGTACGTGGACTGGTCGCTCACCGAGGTCCTGCGCCGCGCCCCCGGCGCTCCGGGGCTGGAGCGCGTGGACGTGGTGCAGCCCGCGCTGTTCGCCGTGATGGTGTCGCTGGCGGCGGTCTGGCGCTCCGTGGGCGTCACCCCCGCCGCCGTGGTCGGGCACTCACAGGGCGAGATCGCCGCCGCGTACGTCGCCGGCGCGCTGTCGCTGGACGACGCGGCGAAGGTGGTCGCCCTGCGCAGCCAGGCGATCCGCGCGCTCGCGGGCAAGGGCGGCATGGGCTCCGTACCGCTGTCACCGCAGGAGACGCTGGCCCGGCTGGAGCGCTGGGGCGACCGGCTGTCGGTCGCGGCGGTCAACGGGCCGTCCGCCACCGTGGTCTCCGGCGATCCCGACGCGCTCGCGGAGCTGGTGGAGTCCTGCCGGGCCGAGGGGATCCGGGCCAGGACGATCGCGGTGGACTACGCCTCGCACTCCGCGCACGTGGAGGAGATCCGCGACGAGGTGCTCCGGGCCCTGGCGGACGTGACGCCGCGCGCGTCGGACGTGACGTTCTACTCCACGCTCCTCGGCGAGCCCGTCGACACGACGGCGCTGGACGGCGACTACTGGTACCGCAACCTCCGCAACACCGTGCGGTTCGAGAAGGCGATCCGGGCCCTGGCGGCCGACGGCTACCGGACGTTCGTCGAGAGCAGCCCGCACCCCGTGCTGACCATGGGCGTGCAGGAGACCCTCGAAGCGGCTGCGGCGGAGACCGGACAGGACGCACCCGCCGTGGTCGTCGGCTCGCTCCGCCGCGACAAGGGCGACTGGCGCGAGTTCCTCACCTCCCTCGCCACCGTGTTCGTCGGCGGCCACGAGGTGGACTGGGCCGCGGTGCCCGGCACGGCAGGGCCCGCCCGGCGGGTCGAGCTGCCCACCTACGCGTTCCAGCGCCGCCGGTACTGGATCGAGACCCCGGCCGCGGCGGGAGACATGGCCGGTGCCGGACTCGCCGCGGCGGACCATCCGCTGCTGGGCGCCCTGGTGTCCCTCGCCGACGACGGCGGGCTGCTGCTCACCGGCCGGCTGTCGGTGCGCGCCCAGCCGTGGCTGGCGGACCACGCCGTGGCGGGCACCGTGCTCCTGCCCGGCACCGCGTTCGTGGAACTGGCCCTGCGCGCGGCGGACGAGGCGGGGTGCGACCGGGTCGACGACCTCACGCTCGAAGCACCACTGGTCCTCCCCGACCACGGCGAGGTCCAGCTCCAGCTGGCCGTGGGAGCGGCGGACCGGTCGGGCCGGCGCCCGCTGCGCGTGTACTCCCGTCCCACCGCCGACACCCCCGGCGCGAACGACGAGGAGTGGACCCGGCACGCGACCGCCCTCCTGGCCCCCGGCGAACCGGCCACCACGCACGCCCTCGGCTCCTGGCCCCCGGAAGGCGCCACGCCCGTCGACCTCACCGGGCACTACGAGCTCCTGGCCGCCCGGGGCTACGACTACGGCCCGGCCTTCCAGGGGCTGAGCGCCCTGTGGCAGCGCGGCGCGGAGGTGTTCGCCGAAGTGCGGCTGGCGGAGGAACAGCGGGCCGGCGCCGACGCGTTCGGCCTCCACCCGGCACTGCTCGACGCGGCCCTGCACGCCGTCGTGCTGCGGGACCACGCCGAGGACGGGCCGCTGCTTCCCTTCGCCTGGGACGGCCTGCGGCTGCACGCCACGGGGGCCCGGGAGCTGCGGGTGGTGTTCACGCCGACGGGCCGGGACACCATGTCCGTCACGGCCTACGACCTGACGGGAGCCCCGGCCGCCGAGGCCGGCCTGCTGGCCCTGCGGCCCGTCTCCGTCGAGCGGCTGGCCGCCGCGGGCCGCACGTCCGGGCCCGGCCGGTCGCTGTACCGACTGGACTGGCCGCCCCTGGCCGTTCCGGGGGCGGACGACGCCGCCCACCCGGAGCCGGTCGCCCTCGCCACGGCCGGCCCGGGCCGGGACACGGTGCTCCCGATCGCGGGCGACGGCCTGCACTCCACCCTCGAAGGGACGCTGCGCACGGTCCGGACATGGCTGGCCGACGAGCGCTTCGCCGACAACCGGCTGATCGTCACCACCCGCGGCGCGGTCGCCACCCGGGACGGCGACGACGTCACGGACCTCGCCGCGGCGGCCGTCTGGGGTCTGCTGCGCACGGCACAGTCCGAGCAGCCCGGACGTCTCGTCCTGCTCGACACGGACGAGGCCGAGCCCGCCGCCGGTCTCCTGCGGGCCGCCCTGGCCACGGGCGAGCCGCAACTCGCCCTGCGCGACGGCGAGTTCCGCACACCCCGGCTGGGACGCGCCGACCGCTCCGACACCTCCGACCGTGCCGGGGCCGACGGCCGGGGCCTCGACCCCGACGGCACCGTCCTCGTCACCGGCGGCACGGGCGGCCTGGGCACCCTGCTGGCCCGGCACCTCGTCACCGAGCACGGCGCACGCCACCTCCTGCTCGTCAGCCGGCGCGGCCCCGCCGCCGACGGCGCCACCGAACTCCACGCCGAACTGACGGCCCTGGGCGCCGACACCACCATCGCCGCCTGCGACGTCGCCGACCGCGACGCCCTGGCCGCGCTGCTCGCCACCGTCCCCCGCGAGCACCCCCTCACCGCCGTCGTCCACACCGCGGGCACCCTGGACGACGGCACCTTCGACAGCCTGACGCCGGAGCGCCTGGCCACCGTGCTCCGTGCCAAGGCCGACGCCGCGTGGCACCTCCACGAGCTGACCCGGGACAGCGACCTGCGCGCGTTCGTCCTCTTCTCCTCCGTCGTCGGCACGATCGGGTACGCGGGGCAGGGCAACTACGCCGCCGCCAACGCCTACCTCGACGGCCTCGCCGCCCATCGCCGCGCCCACGGACTGCCCGCCACCTCCCTGGCCTGGGGCCTGTGGGAGGAGGCCAGCGGCATGACCGGGCACCTGGGCGGCGCGGACCTCGCGCGCATGGCCCGGGCGGGTGTGGCACCGCTGCCCTCGGACGAGGGGCTCGCCCTCTTCGACACGGCGCTCACCCGTGCGGAAGCCACCCTGGTGCCGGCCCGGCTGGACCTCGCCGGGCTGCGCTCCCGCGCCGTCCCGGACGGAGTGCCGCCGGTCTTCCGTGGCCTCGTCAGGACTCCCGCGCGCCGCGCCGCTCAGGCGGTGGACGACGGGCGAGGGGACGGCGGGTGGGCACAGCGGTTCGCCGGCCTCCCCGCGGAGGAGCGCGACCGGGCGCTGCTCGACTTCGCGCGCCGTCAGGTGGCCACCGTGCTGGGCCACGGCGAGGCCGACGGCGTCGCCGCCAACCAGTCGTTCAAGGCACTGGGCTTCGACTCGCTGATGGCGGTCGAGCTCCGCAACCGGCTGAACGCCGCCACCGGCCTGCGTCTGCCCGCCACGCTCGTCTTCGACCACCCCACACCCACCGCGCTCGCCGGATACCTGCTCGAACGGGTCACCGGAGCCGTGACAGCCGCCGTGTCCGCCGCCACGGCCGTCGTCGCGACCACGGACGACCCGGTCGTCATCGTCGGCATGGCCTGCCGCTACCCCGGCGGTGTCACCTCGCCCGAGGACCTCTGGCGCCTGGTCGCCGACGGCACCGACGCCATCGGCGACTTCCCCACCGACCGCGGCTGGAACCTCGACGAGCTGTACGACCCCGACCCGGACCGGACCGGGACGAGTTACACCCGGCACGGCGGCTTCCTCCACGACGCCGCCGACTTCGACCCCGAGTTCTTCGGCCTGAGCCCCCGCGAGGCCCTGGCCACCGACCCCCAACAGCGCCTCCTCCTCGAAACCGCCTGGGAAGCCCTCGAACACGCCGGAATCGACCCCGAGACCCTCCACGGCAGCCAGACCGGCGTCTTCACCGGCGTCATGTACAACGACTACGGTTCACGGCTGAGCAAGGTGCCCGAGGAGTTGGAGGGTTACCTGCGCAACGGCAGCTACGGAAGCGTGGCCTCCGGCCGGGTGGCCTACACCCTCGGCCTGGAGGGCCCGGCGGTGTCCGTGGACACCGCGTGCTCCTCGTCCCTGGTAGCCCTGCACCTCGCCGCGCAAGCACTGCGGAGCGGCGAGTGCACGCTCGCACTCGCGGGCGGCGTGGCCGTCATGGCCACCCCCAACACCTTCATCGAGTTCAGCCGCCAGCGCGGCCTGTCCGAGGACGGCCGCTGCAGGGCCTTCTCCGCCGACGCCGACGGCACCGGTTTCTCCGAAGGCGTGGGCCTCCTCCTGCTCGAACGGCTCTCCGACGCCCGGCGCAACGGACACCGGGTGCTGGCCGCCATCCGCGGCAGCGCGATCAACCAGGACGGTGCGAGCAACGGCCTCACCGCGCCCAACGGGCCAGCCCAGGAACGCGTCATCCGGCAGGCGCTCGCGAGTGCCCGCCTGGAACCCGCCGACGTCGACGCCGTCGAAGCCCACGGCACCGGCACCACCCTCGGCGACCCCATCGAAGCCCAAGCCCTCCTCGCCAC
>NZ_JBHTWX010000191.1:0-6719 GCF_042792155.1 Kitasatospora sp. NPDC056651
GGTCGTGGCGATGGTCGGCGACGGCGTCAACGACGCGGCCGCGCTCGCCCAGGCCGACCTGGGCCTGGCGATGGGCACCGGCACCGACGCCGCCATCGAGGCGGGCGACCTCACCCTGGTCCGCGGCGACCTGCGCTCGGCGGCCGACGCCATCCGGCTCTCCCGCCGCACCCTCGCCACCATCAAGGGCAACCTGTTCTGGGCCTTCGGCTACAACGTGGCGGCGATCCCGCTGGCCGCCGCCGGCCTGCTCAACCCGGTGATCGCGGGGGCCGCGATGGCCTTCTCCTCGGTCTTCGTGGTCAGCAACAGCCTGCGGCTGCGCCGCTTCCGGCCCGAGTCGGCCTGAACCCACAGGAGCCGGCCCGAGCCGGCCGGAACCCACCGGAGCCGCACGCACGAGGGCCCCGGACCGCCACCGGTCCGGGGCCCTCGCCGCGAAGCGACACGGAGCCTCAACGCCCCAGCAGCTCCCCGCCGTTGCAGTGCAGGATCTCGCCGGTGATGAACCCGGCCTCGGGCGAGGCCAGGAAGTGCACCGCCGCCGCGACCTCGCCGGACTCGCCGATCCGCCCGAGCAGCGTGCGGGCCGCCCGCCGGGAGACCTCGGCCTCGTCCAGCCGGGGCCCGAAGAACTCGGTGCCCGCGACCGTGCCCGGCGCGACGATGTTGGCGGTGATCCCGGAGGTGCCCAACTGGGCGGCCAGGAAGTGGTTCCAGGCGTGCAGCGAGGCCTTCGCCGCACCGTAGGAGCCGGCCCCGCGCAGGGCGGCGATGGAGCTGACGGTGACCACCCGCCCGGAGCCCGGGGCGAGCCGGTCGCGGACCGACTCGGTGAGCAGCACCACGGTCAGCACGTTGCGCTCGAAGTCGCCGCGCCAGCGCGCCAGCAGGGCGTGCGGCCCGCCGCCGACCACGGTCTCCCGGCTGCCGGCGTTGTTGACCAGGACGTCGATCCGTTCGGGGAGCCGGGGGAGCGCGGCTTCGACGGCGTCGGGGTCGGCGAGGTCGCACACCAGCGGGGTGACGTTCGGCCCGAGGTCGGCCGCGGCCTTCTCCAGGACCTCCCGGCGCCGGCCCATGATCACCACGTGGTCGCCGGCCTCGACGAACCGCCGCGTGACTTCGTACCCGATTCCCGTGCCACCGCCGGTGACGACGACGTTCCTGGCCATCTGCCCACTCCCTCCCCAGTTCCGCCGTCGCGCTGCGAATGTGCGCGACGGTCCGTACCGGAATGCCACGATTCCTATCACGCTCGGTTGCCGTGGCTGCGGGGAGGGTGACGTCCCGCCGGAGTGAACGTGTGATATGAGCGGGGTACGACGCGCACACGGAGCGTGGCGAGAGGCAGCTCACACCCCCCGGGCGTAACTTCTCACACCCTGATACGTCTTAGGTTGGTAGTGCGGCAGTTTTTCCGATGGGCGAGGACACGCTGAACGGCAATGTGTCCCCGCGCTTCCACCGGGCTGTCGCCGACGGGGCTCCGGCGGGCCCCGGGAACGGTCGTCGTCCTCGACGGCCTTCGCGCACGACGCCGGGGTTCCGGCGGGCCGGGGACGCTTTGAGCGGCCGTCCCGGGCTGCGGCCGACCCCGGAGTCGTGCGCCGTGCGGTTCCGTCCCCGTGCGGGCCCCTCGGGGCACGCCACCGGGACGCGCAGGGGCCCGGCCGCTCGACAGCGGCCGGGCCCCTCTCAGCTTCCGTGCGGGCCGGTGATCGGCTCCGCTCCGGTCAGCGGGCGTCCAGCGGGACGTAGTCGCGGATCTCCGTGCCGGTGTAGATCTGGCGCGGACGGCCGATCCGGCTGGTCGGGTCGTTGATCATCTCGTGCCAGTGGGCGATCCAGCCCGGCAGCCGGCCCAGGGCGAACAGCACGGTGAACATGCTGGTCGGGAAGCCCATGGCGCGGTAGATCAGGCCGGTGTAGAAGTCCACGTTCGGGTACAGCTTGCGCGAGATGAAGAAGTCGTCCTTGAGGGCGTGCTCCTCCAGCTTGAGCGCGATGTCGAGCAGCTCGTCGCTCTTGCCGAGCTGGCCGAGCACCTCGTGCGCGAGCAGCTTCACCTGGGCGGCGCGCGGGTCGAACGCCTTGTAGACCCGGTGCCCGAAGCCCATCAGCTTGACGCCGGATTCCTTGTTCTTCACCTTCGTGATGAAGGCGTCGACGTCGCCGCCGTCCTTCTGGATGCTCTCCAGCATCTCCAGCACGGCCTGGTTGGCGCCGCCGTGCAGCGGGCCCCACAGGGCCGAGATGCCGGCCGAGATCGAGGCGAACAGGTTGGCGTGGCTGGAGCCGACCAGGCGCACGGTGGAGGTCGAGCAGTTCTGCTCGTGGTCCGCGTGCAGGATGAGCAGCTTGTCCAGCGCGTTGACGACGACCGGGTTGAGCTCGTAGTCCTCGGCGGGGACGGCGAAGGTCATCCGCAGGAAGTTCTCGACGTAGCTCAGGTCGTTGCGCGGGTAGACGAAGGGCTGGCCCATCGCCTTCTTGTACGCGTACGCGGCGATCGTCGGCAGCTTCGCGAGCAGGCGGACGGTCGACAGGTGGCGCTGGCCCGCGTCGAACGGGTTGTGGCTCTCCGGGTAGAACGTGGACAGCGCGCCGACCACCGAGGACAGCATGGCCATCGGGTGGGCGTCCCGCGGGAAGCCCTGGAAGAAGCGCTTGACGTCCTCGTGCAGCAGGGTGTGCTGGGTGATCTCGCGGTTGAACTCCGCCAGCTGGTCCGCGCTAGGCAGCTCGCCGTTGATCAGGAGGTACGCGGTCTCGATGAAGCCGCCATCGGAGGCAAGCTGCTCGATCGGGTAGCCGCGGTACCGCAGGATGCCGTTGTCACCGTCCACGAAGGTGATCGCGGACTTGTACGCGGCGGTGTTACCGAAGCCGTTGTCCAGGGTGACCAGGCCGGTCTGCGGCAGCAGCTTCGAGATGTCGAAGCCGGAGTTGCCCGCAGTGCTCTCGACGACGGGGTACTCGTACTCGCCGTCCTGGTACCGCAGTACTACCGAGTTGTCGCTCACGTCTTCCTCACCGACGAAATGAATCCTCTTCCAAGGTGCCCTGACTGCCTCTACCATCCCCCATCCGGAGGACAGTCGCGCACCCGGGGTGGCCCGATAGGGCCCTCCCCTACAAAACCTGCCGCCGCAGCCGGTACGAACCGGACAAGATCGGCACCCACCCTAGGCTCTGCCGTAAATCTCTTCACGTCAAGAGAACATTAGAGGCAACCATCGCGTTGGATAATCATCCAGCTGCCAGCCGGTGGTCGAGTGCGGTGTGCCTCCGACCTGCGCTGACGGCCCGGACAGCCTGTCCGATCGCCTTGCGTGACCCCACCAGCACCACGAGTTTCCTGGCCCTGGTCACAGCGGTGTAGAGCAGGTTCCGCTGGAGCATCGTCCAAGCGGACATGGTGACCGGAATCACCACGACCGGGTACTCGCTGCCCTGCGAGCGGTGGATCGTCACCGCGTACGCGTGGGCCAGCTCGTCCAGTTCGTCGAACTCGTACTCCACCTCCTCGTCCTCGTCGGTGAGCACCGTCAGCCGCTGGTCGTCGACGCTGAGGGCGGTCACCACTCCCACTGTGCCGTTGAAGACGCCGTTCCGCCCCTTGTCGTAGTTGTTGCGGATCTGGGTGACCTTGTCCCCCACCCGGAACGTCCGGCCGCCGGAGCGGCGTTCGGCCAGCCCCTCCCGGGCCGGCGTCACCGCCGCCTGGAGCAGGGTGTTCAGGTTCCCCGCCCCGGCCGGACCGCGGTGCATCGGCGCCAGCACCTGCACGTCCCGGCGCGGGTCGTAGCCGAACTTCCCCGGGATCCGGCGCGCCACCACGTCCACCGTCAGCCCGGCCGCCCGCTCCGCGTCGTCCTCGGCGAACAGGAAGAAGTCCGCCAGGCCGTCCGTCAGCGGCGGCCTGCCCTCGTTGATCCGGTGCGCGTTGGTCACCACGCCGGACTGCTGCGACTGCCGGAAGATCCTGGTCAGCCGCACCGACGGGATCGGCCCGCCTTCGGCCAGCAGGTCCCGCAGCACCTCCCCCGCACCCACCGAGGGCAGCTGGTCCACGTCCCCCACGAACAACAGGTGGGCGCCCATCGGCACCGCCTTGACCAGCTTGTTCGCCAGGATCAGGTCCAGCATCGAGGCCTCGTCGACCACCACCAGGTCCGCGTCCAACGGCCGGTCCCGGTCGTACGCGGCGTCCCCGCCCGGCTTCAGCTCCAGCAGCCGGTGCACCGTCGAGGACTCCATCCCGGTCAGCTCCGACAACCGCTTCGCGGCCCGGCCGGTCGGCGCCGCCAGCACCACCTTCGCCCGCTTCGCCAGCGCCAGCGCCACGATCGACTTCACCGTGAACGACTTGCCGCAGCCCGGACCGCCGGTCAGCACCGCGACCTTCTCGGTCAGCGCCAGCCGCACCGACTGCTCCTGCTCCGGCGCCAGCTCGGCCCCGGTCCGCTTCGCCAGCCAGTCCAGCGCGACCGGCCAGTCCACGTTCCCGAACCACGGCATCCGGTCCTCCTCCGAGCGCAGCAGCCGCCGCAGCTGGTTGGAGACCGAGATCTCCGCGCGGTGGAACGGCACCAGGTACACGGCGGTGACCGGCTCGCCGCCCTCCCCCGGGACCGCCTCGCGCACCACGCCCTCGGACGCCACCAGCTCCGCCAGGCAGTCGATCACCAGCCCGACGTCCACCTGGAGCAGCTTCACCCCGTCCGCGATCAGCCGTTCCTCCGGCAGGAAGCAGTGCCCCTGATCGGTGCTCTGCGACAGCGCGTACTGGAGGCCGGCCTTGACCCGCTCCGGACTGTCGTGCGGGATGCCCACCGCCTGGGCGATCCGGTCCGCCGTCAGGAAGCCGATGCCCCACACGTCCGAGGCCAGCCGGTAGGGCTCGTTCCGCACCACCCCGATGGAGCTGTCGCCGTACTGCTTGTAGATTCGCACAGCCAGCGAGGTGGACACCCCGACCCCCTGGAGGAAGACCATCACCTCCTTGATGGCCTTCTGCTCCTCCCAAGCCGCCGCGATCTTCTTCGTCCGCTTCGGCCCCAACCCCGGCACCTCGATCAGCCGGCCCGGCTCGTTCTCGATCACCTCCAGGGTGTCCACCCCGAAGCGCTCCACGATCCGCTCGGCGAACCGCGGCCCGATCCCCTTGATCAGCCCCGAGCCCAGGTACCGCTGGATGCCCTGGACGGTGGCGGGCAGCACCGTGGTGTAGTTCTCCACCGTGAACTGCCGCCCGTACTGCGGGTGCGAGCCCCAGCGCCCGTGCAGCCGCAGCGACTCGCCGACCTGCGCCCCCAGCAGCGCGCCCACCACCGTCAGCAGGTCGTTCGCGCCCCGGCCGGTGTCCACCCGGGCGACCGTGTAGCCGGTCTCCTCATTGGCGTAGGTGATCCGCTCCAGCACGCCCTCGACCTGCGCCAGCTGCCGTGGCACCTGCTGTCCGGACTGCGCCGTCTGACTGCTCACCGGACCCCCTTCGACCGGTACGGGTGGAACATTCCGCTACGCACCGTACCGTCCGTCCCCGACAGGCCCACCCGCCCGGGGCCCGCCGGCCCCTGCCGTGCACCGCAACCACCGAGGTGCCAGGCTGGGAGGCACCCAGGGGGGCCGTCGTCGACCGCGCCCGCCCGGGCCCCGTCCGAGGAGCAGTGCCACCGTGCTCAACACCGAATTCCGCCCCGGCTCCCCGGTCTGGCTCGACCTGAGCAGCCCGGACTCCCGGACGTCCGTCGACTTCTACACCGCACTGTTCGGCTGGACCTTCGACTCGGCCGGTCCCGACGCCGGCGGGTACGGCTTCTTCCAGCTCGACGGCCGGACCGTCGCCGCCCTCGGCCCGCTCCCCGACGAGAACGCCTCACCCGGTTGGACGCTCTACTTCGCCACCGAGGACGCCGACCGCACCACGGCCCTGGTCCAACAGGCCGGCGGCCGCGTCCGGTTCGCCCCCTTCGACGTCTTCACCGCGGGCCGGCTGGCCGGCTACACCGACCCGACCGGTGCCGACTTCGCCGTCTGGCAGCCGCGTGACACCCGCGGCCTGGACCTCGTCACCGAGGAGGGCAGCCTCTGCTGGACCGAGTGCTACAGCATCGACGCCGAGCGCGCCAAGTCCTTCTACCGCGCCGTCTTCGACTGGCAGGAGCAGGACGTCCCCCTCGGCGAGGTGATGTACACCGTCCTCACCCCGACCGGCGGCGGCACCGACGACGCCCACGGCGGGATCATGCAGCTCAGCCCCGACCACACCGCGCGCGGCACCACCTCGCACTGGCTCCCCTACTTCGAGGTCCCGAACACCGACGCCAGCCTCGCCATCGCGGCCACACTCGGCGCGACCGTCCGCATCCCGGCCATGGACGTCCACGGCGTCGGCCGGCTGGCCCAGATGGTCGACCCGCACGGAGCCGTCTTCGCCGTCATCACCAGCACCAAGCCCGGGGGGTGACGGTCCGAATGGGGTCTCACGACCCTTCAGGAGGGCCGTGAAGGGGTGCTACGGGCGTAGACAAGGAACAGGCGGGGAAGTGAGCGTCCCGGCTCCCTGATCGCGGCCGACGCGGCCGTTCTGGCGATCCACTTGGATCCGGATTTTCCCCGGAAACGCGAAGAACCCCCATCCGGAAACCGGATGGGGGTTCATTCACAATAATTGTTCGGCGGCGTCCTACTCTCCCACAGGGTCCCCCCTG
>NZ_JBHTWX010000192.1:0-6644 GCF_042792155.1 Kitasatospora sp. NPDC056651
GACCTACACCTGGCGCTACCGCCGACAGACCCACACCCTCGACCTCCACAACTACACCACCACCACCCACACCAACCACACCACCACCACCACCACCAGCAACTGACACAACACCAGACACCTCCGAACTCCGCCGCTCCGGACCCGACTTCAGCCCACACCACCCACCCCGATGACGGCGCGCCTCCGGCGGGAGGCTGCCGGATCGCCGACAGCCTGCCGGAACACCCCGTCGATCATGATTGTCAGGTCCTCGACACGGGAAGGAAGCGGGCCACAGACCACTCTCCCGGGAGGACGCCCGTGCACCGCACCGCCGCCAGAACCGCCACCGCCCTGCTCGCCGCCGTACTCGCCGGAACGGCACTCGGGGCCGCGCCTGCCTGGGGCAACCCGGGGAGCGGTGGCCCCACGCGCCCGGTGGAGGTCTTCGCCGAGGACGGCGGCATCTCCCGCGCCCAGGCGCCGGCCGCCTCCCCGTACGTCGCCGCCCGCCCCCAGGGCGTGGCTCCGGTGCGGGGCGACGGTGAGGTCACCGCGCTGGTCCACAACGGCGACCCGGCCGCCAAGCTGGACGTGGTGGTGATCGGCGACGGCTACACGGCGCAGGAGCAGCAGAAGTTCCGCTCGGACGCGGCCGCGAAGTGGAGTGAGCTGACCGCCGTCGAGCCGTACGCGACCTACCGCGGGCTGTTCAACGTCTGGGCGGTGTCGGCGGTCTCGCCGGAGTCGGGGGTCACCGGCGATCCGGACCAGGCGACGGTACGGCACACCGCGCTGGGCTCGTACTTCTGGTGCGACGGCGTGGAGCGGCTGCTCTGCGTGGACGAGAAGGCGGTCGAGGCGTACGCGGCGAAGGCCCCGCAGGCGGACCTGGTGCTGGTGGTGGCCAACAGCGCGAAGTACGGCGGCGCCGGCTACAACGACATCACCTCCCCGCTCGGCTACGAGGGGATCGCCACCGTGGCGGGCGGCAACGCGAAGTCCGGGCAGATCGCGGTGCACGAGACCGGGCACTCGCTGGGCAAGCTCGCCGACGAGTACACGTACCCCGACCAGGGGACGTACCAGGGCGACGAGCCGCCCGAGGCCAACCTCAGCACGCTCACCGCGGACCGGATGCGCCGGCAGGGCACCAAGTGGTCGCGCTGGCTGGGCCGGGTCTCGCCGGACGGCGGCACCGTCGGCAGCTACCTGGGCGGTGGCTACTACCCGTCCGGCCTCTACCGGCCGACCGAGAACTCGATCATGCGCTCGCTCGGGCGGGAGTTCAACCTGCCCGGGCGCGAGGCGATGATCGCGGGCTTCTACCGCCACGCGACCCCGCTCACCAGCCCTACGGCCCAGGGAAGTCGGCTCACCTCGGCCGACCACCTCGACGTCGGTCTGCCGGTGCCCGGCACCCGGCTGCGCTGGTACCTGGACGGGCGGGAGCTGCCCCGGCTCGCCGACCGCACCGCACTGGACCTCGTCGAGCTCAAGCTGACCGGTCCGCGCTCCCGGCCGCACCTGCTCACCGCCGTCGCCACCGACCCGACCCCGGCGGTCGCGGACCCCGCGCTGCGCGCGAAGCTCACCGCGGGCCTGTCCTGGCTGGTGACACGCTGACCACAAGCAAGTGCCGGCCTCCCCGGGGTCCGGGGAGGCCGGCACGGCCGGTCGCGCCCGCTACGGCAGCGGGATGCGCACCACCTGCGGGTCGTGGTCGCTGAGCTGGGTGCTGAACTCGCTGTTGATGTGCACGATGTCGTAGCTGTACGACGTGGCCGCCAGCGAACCGGAGATCAGGATGTGGTCCAGCACCTGCGAGTTGCCCTCGTACACGTAGGTGTAGCGCTCGGGCAGCGGCAGGGTGCGCGGCAGGTCGGTGAGCGAGCCGCCGGCGGTGAGGATGTCGGCGGTCTGGGAGAACTCGAAGTCGTTGAGGTCGCCGAGCACGATGACCGAGGCCTTCGGGTCCACGGCCAGGATCTGGTCGGTGAAGTTCTTCACCACGGTCGCCTGGTTGTGGCGCTGGGTCTCCGAGGGGTGGGCCGGCGGCTGGTAGCGGCCGAAGAGGGGCTGGTCGCCGCCCTTGGAGTTGAAGTGGTTGGCGATCACGAAGACCGGCTTGCCGTTCCAGCGGAACTCACCGGCCAGCGGCTTGCGGCTGGAGTTGAACGCCGTGTTGGTCGGGTCGATCCGCCCCGGGGAGTACGCCAGCTGCGGCGTGCCGCCCGCGTTCACCACGGAGTCGGGGGTGGTGGAGCCGGCGCCCGGGCGGTCGGTGAAGGACAGGCCGCGGTCGGTGCGGAACAGGAACACCTGGCGGATGTTGCCGCCGGGCTGCCCGCCGTCCTGGCCGTCCACCGGGTCGATCTCGCGGTAGGTGTAGGACGGACCGCCGGCCGCGGTGATGGCCGCGGTCAGCTTGGCCAGGGTCTGGGTCGCGCTCACCGTGCCGTCGTCGGTGGCGCCGCTGTTGTCCTGGATCTCCTCCAGGGCGACCAGGTCGGGCGAGCGCAGGTTGGTGACGATGCCGGCGGCGAGGCCGTCGAACTTGCTCTGCGGGTCGGACGGGGCGAGGTTCTCCACGTTGAAGGTGGCCACGGCGAGCTGGCCCGCCGTCGGCGCTGCGGTGACCTCGGGGGCGGTGCCGCCGGGGGTGACCGTCGGGGTCGCGGTGACCTGGAGGGTGAAGTTGCCGAAGGCGTAGTCGAGCACGCCGACGGTGGCGCCGGTCAGGGTGTCGCCGACGTTGGCGGTCGGGGTCGGCGCGAGCGCCTTCCCGAGGACGACCCGCTCCGGGTTGGTGTCGTCGGGCTGCAGCAGGATGCCGCCCCGGTTGGTGCGGGTGCCGCTGCCCTGCGGGACGACCGGGACCTCGCCGTAGGAGTTGGTCGGGCCGACCACGGCCGCGTTGTCGATCTCGACCCGCATGCCCTCCAGGGACTCCCAGAAGTCCAGGCCGTCGGTGGCCGGCTGGTAGTTCCCGGCGGTCTCGACGTCGCCGGAGGTGACGCTGGAGATGACCGTGGACGGGGGTGTCCGCCCGCCCGGGCCGACCAGGGTGGCGGCGGGCAGCGGCGCGTTGTGGGCGACCACCGTGACGCTGGGCGCGGTCAGTTCGGTGATCGACAGGTTGTTGGTGCCGCCGGTGCCGCCCGGCCGGTACTGGGTGACGGTGGCGCTGACCGTCACCGAGTCGCCGACGGCGACCGAGGGCGCGCCGGCCGTGTAGACGTAGATGCCCTCGCTGGTGCCGGGGTCGTTGTCGGGCTGCGGGTCCTGGTACCAGAAGCCGTTGGGGCCGACGGCCGTCACCACGCCGGGCACGGCGCTGACCGCGCTGCCGGCCAGCGGGGAGACGCGGGCGGCGCCCTGGATGTCGTGGATGCGGGTGCCGCCGGGGTTCGGGTTGCCCCCGCCGGTGGAGGCGGAGTTGCGCGGCACGGGCGCGCCGATCACGAAGTCCGCCGCGTTGCTGTCGGTGTCGGTGGCGCCGCCGCCCACGCGCAGGGCGGCGGTGCTGTTCGACAGGTTGCCGGTCGGCGAGCCCTCGGCGGAGCCGGCGCTGCTGCCGTAGCCGACGAAGTCCCGCACGCCCGACTGGGTCGCGCAGCCCGAAGCACAGGTCAGCAACGTGCCGTTGGTGACGAGGGCGACCTTGCCGGAGGTCGCGGACATGTTGATGGTGCCGGTGGCGTCCGCCGTCGGCAGCGCGGCGCCCGTCCCGGTCCCGGCGGCCTCTTGGACGAGGAAGTAGCGGCCGGGCGCGATCGTCCCGGAGAGGGCGGTCTTCGCCCAGCTGGAGCCGCCGGCCGAGGCGTACTGCACCGTCCAGCCGGCGACGGAGACCGGCGTGGTGCCGCGGTTGTACAGCTCGACGAAGTCGTTGGTGTACGGGGCGCCGGAGTTGCCGCCACCGCCGTACACCTGGCTGATCACGATGTCCGGCGACGCCGCCTGCGCCACGCCGCCGGGCAGCGCGACCAGTGCCGCCACCACGGCCGCGGCGGAGGCCGCCGCCAGCGTTCGGCGCCGCACGCGCGGCGCTCCCGGGCTGGTCCGGGGAATCGGGGTGCTCCACATGGGGCTCGCTCCTCACCACCGTCCGGGCTCGCGACCCGGCGGTGTGACCACGGATGGGAAAGTTCGGCGCTGTGGTTGTAGCAGCGCCACCAGATCCCTACCGCTCGCACCGGGCAACGGCCAGACGTACAGCGGGAGAACGTTTCTACGCGCGACAAGTGGGAGGAGGAACTCCGCAATTGACGGGCATGGCGTGAGTGACTGACGGATTCTCAATATCCGTGACCGGCCCGGATGTTAAGACGGCCGGAACAGCAGGAGGCCCGGGCTCGGCAGCACGCGCGCCGCCGAGCCCGGGCCGGTCCGCCGGGGCTCATCCCGGACGGTGCCGCGCGGGCGCCACTTGGGGCGGGCGCCGGCGCAGGGGCGCCAGTTCGCGCTCCAGGGTCCTCACGTCCAGCGCTATCCGGGACGCGATCTCGCGCGGGCCGGTGCCGACGGGCAGTCGGCGGGACCAGGAACGCGGCTTGGCCGGACCGTCCTGGACCATGTCGAAGTTGAGCCGCAGCACGTCGGCGATGTCGACCAGGTTCACCAGGATCCTGGTGTCCGCGAGGTCGATGCTGACTTCGTTCCCGATGCACGAGCAGGCCACCAGACCTTCGATGGCCTCCTCCGCCAGGTATCTGGCCAGGGGCACCGCCTTCCCCCGGACCAGAAACGGACGTTCCACCGGAGTCACCGGAACCGCCTCCTCCCCCAGCAGCCGTACGGTACTCGGCCGCGGCGCAAGCGCACCGCAACAGACCGGGCCCGGCCTATGCTCCACCACATCCAGCCGGTTCGCCAACTTGGTGTCTCACCAAGTGAATTGGGCGAGTTCACCGGACCGGCGCAGTGGTGCACGGCCCAGCGCACCGAGCCTGCCCCGGCGGCCTGGCCGCCGGGGTAGGCGCACGGCCCGCAACGCGCGTGTGCCCGCCCGCACGAGGCGGACGGGCACAGCGGGGACGTACGGGGAAGCCCTGCTCCGGGCTCAGCGGCCGCCGCGGCCGTGCAGCACCAGGGCGCGGGTCAGCGCGAGCAGGCCGCCGGTGCACAGCGCGGTGCGGAGCATGTTGGCCGACACCCAGGTGTCCGCGAACTTGGCCCGCACGGCGGCGAAGTCGTGGATCTGGGACGGGTCGCCGGCCGCCGCCAGCTCGTTGTTGAGCGGGATGTTGACGCCCATGGTGACGATCAGCGCCACCAGGTAGAGCGCCGTCGCACCCGCCGCCCAGAGCGCCGCCTGCCGGCGCCCCGACTTGTGCAGCAGCCAGGCCGCGATGCCGGTCGCCGCGAAGGCACCGACGAAGACCAGGCCGAACAGCCCGTTCTCGATCGAGCTGTTGATGTGCTGCATCGCCGTCACATAGGTGCGGTCGTCCCCGGCCGCCAGGCCCGGCATCACCGACACGTCGAAGGCGAAGAACAGGCCCGCCATCAGGCCCATCGCGGTGGTGGCGCCCACCAGCAGCGGCCCGGCGGCCTTGCTCTGCCCGACGGCTCGCACCGAACTCCCCATCCCCGCACCCCCGATGGTCGAAGGCGTCGTGTACGACAGCGGAACCGCGGTCTGATCCGAACGCATCCCAGATCCCTTTCACTCTTCCGGCTTCCGGCCCCGCGGAGTGCGGCGCCGGCGAACGTGGAACACTCGACACCGCCCACCGTGCGGCGGGCCGCGCAACGGAACCGCGACAACCGGAACTCCGTCCCCCGGCAGGGCACTTGCGCTGCCCTGCCGTGCCGCGCGATGCGGGGCCGGCTCAGAGCACCGGCGCCAGGCCGCGCCGGTAGCGCCGGTCCAGGACCGTGCGTCCCAGCAGCCGCACCGGGGCCGGGATCGTCGCCGAGACCGCCCGGACCGCCGCTGCGTCCGCGCCGTCGAACATCCAGGGCTGGAGGTAGGTCATCACCTGGGTCGGCGCGCTGCCGATGATCCGGCGCTCGACCCGCAGGTACTCGTCCACCGCCAGGCCGGCCAGCGCCGGGAAGACCACCGGCTCCTCGTGTCGCAGATGCTCGCGCACCAGGCTCTCGAACGCCCGGGCTGCCTCCGGCAGTTCGGCGCGCAGACCGGAGCCGAGCACCCCGGCCACCCGCCGCATCGAGGCGTCCAGCGCCTCGTGGTCCTCCTCCAGGACCCCGCTGCCGTCGAAGCCCGCCACCCGGCCGCGCAGGTACGGCCAGAGGATCTCGTCCTCGCTGTGGTGGTGCCAGTCGATCACCGCGCGCAGCCGCCCGAACCACTCCGCGAGCGCGGCGTGGGAGCCCGCCGCGCCCCGCTGGGCGACGGCGGTCAGCCGTGCCGCGTCCCGGCGCATCGCGACGTGCATCAGGCCGAAGCCCTTGAGCTGCTCGGGCAGGGCGCCCGGCCCTCGCTCCGTCGACCAGACCGTCGTGCCGTCCACCATGACCAGACCTCCAGAGTCCGTTCGGAATCCCATCGACCGCCGCTTCGGGGCGGCCGGTCGGAGCCGCCCCGGACGGGTCGGCTCACGCGTTCCACACGCCCGTGGCGGCGGCGGCGCGGGCGTAGTCGGCGAAGTCCCGCGGCTCACGCCCCAGCGCCCGCCGCACCCCGTCCCCCA
>NZ_JBHTWX010000193.1:0-6608 GCF_042792155.1 Kitasatospora sp. NPDC056651
CCGCACGGGGGGGCCGGGGTGGCCTCCGCCCTGCCCCGGTGCCCCCCCCCCACCGGGCCCGGGGGTGCCGCGCGCCCCCGCGCGCGGAACCCGCGCACCCTGCCAATTCACCGTTCCAGCAGAGGAGTTCCTCCATGAACGAGCACGTACAGCACCACCGCACCCACCGACCCCGCCGTGGCCGGCGCGCGTTGGCGGCGGCCGTGGCCACCGTGGCCGCCGGCGTCGTGGCGGCCACGGCTCTGGCACCGACCGCGGCGTTCGCGGGCGGCAAGCCGGACAGCGTCCAGTCGAGCCTGAACGCGCTGGTGAAGGACGACGGCCTGCCCGCCGCGCTGGCCTCCGTCAAGGGCCGCGACGGCCGCACCCGCACCTACACCGCCGGCGTCGGCGACCTCGCCACCGGGGCCAAGGTCCCCATGGACGGGCAGATACGCGCCGGCAGCAACACCAAGACCTTCACCGCCGTCGTCATCCTCCAGCTCGTCGCCGAAGGAAAGATCGGCCTCGACGCGTCCGTCGACACCTACCTCCCCGGCCTGCTGCGCGGCGACGGCATCGACGGGCGGAACATCACCGTCCGTCAGCTGCTCCAGCAGACCAGCGGCCTGCCCGACTACATGAACGCCCCCGAGCTGTCGGACTTCGTCCCGATCCAGTACCGCTACTTCGAGCCCCGCGACCTCCTCGACGGCGCCCTCGCCCAGAAGGCCAGCTTCCCCCCGGGTACCGACTGGGCGTACAGCAACACCAACTACGTCGTCGCCGGCCTGATCGTCCAGAAGGTCACCGGACGGCCCGCCGGAGAGGAGATCACCAAGCGCGTCATCGACCGCATCGGGCTGCGCCACACCTACTTCCCCGCCCCCGGGGACACCCGCATCCACGAGGCCCACCCCAAGGGCTACCTCCGCAACTCGCTGGACGCGCCTCTGATCGACTACACCGAGATGGACTCCTCGATGGCCTGGACGTCGGGGGCGGTGGTCTCCACCAACACCGATCTCAACACGTTCTTCACCGCGATCCTCGACGGCCGGCTCCTGCCCGCGGCGCAGCTCGCCGAGATGCGCACCACCGTCCCCGCCGAGTACCTGGGCCCGGGGGTCCGCTACGGGCTCGGTCTGCAGAGCAAGCCGCTCTCCTGCGGCGGCCTCCTCTGGGGCCACGGCGGGACCACCCCGGGCTACCGTTCCCGCGACGGGGTCACCGAGGACGGTCGCGCCGCCACCATCACGGTCACCTCCGTCCCGGAAGCGGTCGGCGCGCAGCACATGGCGGACGCCCTGGACACGGCCCTCTGCCGCTGACCCGCCCCTCGGCACGACGGCCTCGCGGCTTCCCCGGAAGGGGGCCGCGAGGCCGTCCGCCCGACCCGGCCCGGTCAGCCCGCCGGGTTCGCGCGCCGGGCCTCCACCAGGCCCGACTCGTACGCCGCGATCACCGCCTGGGCGCGGTCGCGGACACTCAGCTTGGCGAAGACGCTGGTGATGTAGTTCTTGACCGTGGAGACGCTGATGCCCATCGCCGACGCGATCTCGGCGTTGTCGAGGCCGGTGGCCAGCAGGTGCCACACCTCGATCTCGCGGGGCGTCAGTTCCCCCAGGTCGGACACCGGCACCGGCACCGGCGACGGCGACCGCGGCCGGCGGGGCGTGGTGACGTAGGTGGAGATCAACCGGGTGAGCAGGCGCGGCGCCACCGCCGCCTCCCCGGTGTGCACGGTGCGCACGGCGGCCGAGAGCTCCTCGGGGGAGCAGTCCTTGGGCAGGAACCCGGAGGCGCCGGCGCGCAGGGCGGCCACCACGTACTCGTCCATGTCGAAGGTGCTCAGCGCCAGGACCCGGCACGCGGGCAGCTCCCGCGCGATCCGCTCGGTGGCCTGGACCCCGTCGAGAACCGGCATCCGGATGTCCATCACCACGACGTGCGGCCGGTGCCGGTGCGCGAGGTCGACCGCCCGCTGCCCGTCGTCCGCCTCGGCCACCACCTCGAACGCCGGGTCCGGCGCCAGGATCAGGGCCAGGCCCCGCCGCACCAGCGGCTGGTCGTCCGCGATCAGCACCCTGATCCGCTCCTGGGTTCCCGTCATCCGAGCCGTTCCTCTCCGTCGGCCGGCGCCACCGGCAGACTGGCCACCACCCGGAAGCCACCACCGTCGACGCCGCCGGCCACCATGCTGCCGCCGTGCAGCGCGACGCGTTCGCGCATGCCGATCAGACCGTACCCGGCGCGGCCCGCCCTCGGTCCGGCCGCACCACCCGCCCCCGTCAGGGCTCCCACCACGGTGTCGGCCGGCGCGGCGGTGCCGTTGTCGGACACCTCGACGGTGACCCGGTCCGGGTGGTACGTCAGCCGGACCCGCGCCTGGGCCCGGCCGGCGTGCTTGCGGGTGTTGGTGAGGGCTTCCTGGACGATCCGGAACACCGCCAGGCCGGTGCTCGGCGGCAGCGGACGCTCCTCCCCCAGGACGGCGAACCGCGTGGGCAGACCGGCCCTGCGGGACTCCTCGACGAGCCCTCCGAGGTCCCCGACACCGGGCTGCGGCGCGGACGGCGCCCCGTCCGCCTCCTCCGTCACGTCGCCGGCCCGGAGCACGTCGAGCAGTTGGCGCATCTCGCGCAGCGCCATCCGCCCGGAGCCCTCCAGCGTGACCAGCGCGTCGCGCACCACCTCGGTGTCACCTCCGAGGTTCGCTCGGGCACCGCCGGCCATCAGCTGCATGGTGGTGATGTGGTGGGCCACGATGTCGTGCAACTCCCGTGCGATGCGGCGCCGTTCCTGCGCCACCGCGCGGTCGGCCAGCAGCCTGCGCCTGACCTCCACCTCGTGCTGCCAGCGCTTCAGCACCTCGGCCGCGACGATGACCAGCGCCGCCGCGAGGACGTTGACCACCACGTCCCCCACCGGAGGGGGCAGCGGATGCCCCTGGCCCAGCAGTGGCACGGCGGCCGCCAGCAGGGCGGCCGGCGCCGCCACCGCGATGCCGCGGGAGCGGGCCACGGCGAACAGCGCGACGCACAGCGTGCAGTTGAAGTGCGGCGGCACCGGCCCGCTCAGGTTCAGCGCCAGGCCGAGGGCCAGCACACCCGCCAGTGACGCCAGCGGGTAGCGGCGCCTGGTGAGCAGCGGCATGGCCGCCAGGACGAGCAGCACCAGCGCGCTCAGGGAGATCGGGCGGCTTCCGTCCAGGCCGCCGACCGAGTAGCCGAGGATGTCCAGGGCGGCCGCCCCGGCGGCCAGCAGCCCGTCACTGGCCGTCCAGGGCAGGCCGTCGGCGCTCGGCGACGGCGGCAGGGGCCGGTGGTGCGTCGACATGCTGGTGGTGGTCCTTTCCGTGGCCGGTCGGCACCGGCCTCCGCGGTCCATTCTCACAGCGGCTCCCGGCCCCGGGCCGGCACCCGGGACCGATCCCCGACCAGGCCCCTGGTCCTGGTCGGGGCCGTGTACCGGGCCCAGGTCCTGACGGCGTTCTCCTCCCCCGCTCGGACGAGAACGCCCGGTACGCCGTGATGCTCTGGAGAGGTGCCGGAAACCCCCGGCGACAGCACCACAGCCGGAGGACATCGTGATCCGCGCCCTGACCGGATTCTCCACCAGGAATCCGTGGAAGGTGATCGCCGTATGGGCGGTCCTGGGAATGCTCCTGACCGTCCTGAGCCAGACCCTGGTCTACCGGGTGACCCAGACGCAGACGGCCGACTTTCTGCCGAAGAGCTACGACTCGGCCGCCGCCATGAAGATCGCCCAGGACCGCTTCGGGACGAAGCCCGACGCCAACCCGGTGACCGTCCTGGTCGCGCGGACCGACGGCCGGGCGCTGACCCCCACGGACCGGGAGCAGATCGACGCCGGGGCGAAGCGGCTGAGCCGCGTCAAGGTCACCATGCCCACGCCCAAGGACGCCGCGCCCTTCCAGCGGGACTACTCGCAGATCCCCCAGGTCGACCCGGCCATGACGGCCCCCGACGGAACCTTCGGGCTGCTCTCCGCCAACCTCACCGGAAACTCCGCCGACCCGGGCCTGGAGAACACCTTCCGGGCGTTCCGGGACAACGCCCGGGCGGAGTTCGCCGCCCAGGGCCTGCGCACCGGCTTCACCGGCGCACTCGCCGACCAGGTCGACTCCGCCGACGACGGCAAGACCCTCGCGACCATCGCCTCCGCCGGCGCCGCCGCCCTGATCGTGCTGCTCCACGTCCTCGTGTTCCGCGGCGTCCTGGCCGCCCTGCTGCCGCTGATCGCGGTGACCCTCGTCATCGGCGTGGCCAGCGGCGCGGTCGTGGGCACCGCGCTGCTCACCGGCATCAAACTCGACCCCTCCGTGCCGAGCCTCATCGGCGTGGTGCTCCTGGGCATCGGCGTCGACTACTTCCTGTTCCTGATGTTCCGCTTCCGCGAGCAGCTGCGCGCCCACCCCGAACGCCACCACCGCTCCACCGCCGCCGAGGTCGGTCAGAAGGTCGGCACCGCGGTCACCTCGGCCGCGCTGACCATCGTCGCCGCCTTCGCCACCCTCGGGGTCGCCAGCTTCGGCCAGTTCCGGGTGCTCGGCCCGGCCGTCGCGGTCTCGGTCCTGGTCATGCTGCTGGCCAGCCTCACCCTGATGCCCGCCGTCCTCGCGGCCTGCGGACGCGCGCTCTTCTGGCCCTCACGCGCCCTCAAGGCCGAACCCCGCGACGGCACCGCCGCCCGCTTCGCCGACCTGGTGGCCCGTCGGCCCGTGGTCATGGTCCTCGCCTCGCTCGCCCTCCTCGGCGCCCTGGCCGGCGGCCTGGCCGGGATCAGGATGGACTACGGCCTGGGCGGCGGCCCGCGCACGGCGTCCCAGAACACCGCCGCCGAAATCTCCCGCGCCCTGCCCGCCGGCGTGGCGGACCCGACCAGCGTCTACGTCGAAACCAGGAACGCCGGCCCCCTCTCCCCCGGCGCGCTGGACGGCCTGACCCGGCACCTCACCCGGGTCGCCGGCGTCGGCCAGGTCGCCAAGCCGGTCCTGAGCGAGGACCGGCAGGCCGCGCGGATCGACCTGATCCTCACCGAGGACCCCCAGTCCCAGCGGGCCCGCGACCTGGTCTCCGGACCGATCCGCGCAGCCGTCGCCCAGAGCACACCCGCCGACCTGAGCGCGCACGTCGGCGGCACCCCCGCCGTCTTCGCCGACGTCTCCACCGCCGTCGGCCGCGACCTTCGGCTGGTCTTCCCGGTCGCGGCGGTACTGATCGGGGTGATCCTCCTCCTGCTGCTGCGCAGCCTGCTCGCACCGGTGGTCCTGATGCTCTCCGTCGGCCTCGGCTTCGCGGCCACCCTCGGCGCGGCCACCCTGCTGTTCCAGCACACGATGGGCAAGCCGGGCGTCAACTTCACCCTGCCCCTGGTCCTGTTCCTGTTCGTGGTCGCGCTCGGCACCGACTACAACATCCTGATCAGCGACCGGATCCGGGAGGAGATGGAACACCCCGGGCCGCCCCGGGCCGCCGTCGCGCGCGCCCTGCGGCACACCGCCCCGGCCATCGCGACCGCGGGCCTCGTCCTGGCCGGTTCCTTCGCCGGCCTCGCGGTGACCCCGCAGCCCTCCACCCAGCAGATCGGCTTCGCCACCGCGCTCGGCATCCTGCTCTCCGCGTTCCTGCTGTCCGTCGTGCTGGTGCCCGCCCTGGCCGCGATCCTCGGCCGCGGCCTGTGGTGGCCCCTGCGCCCCGGCCGCACGACCGCCCGGCCCACGCCCCGGCACCGTACGGACGCACCGCAGTCGCCGCAGTCGACGTCCTGGTCCTCGTGGCCCGCACCGCCGCACCAGGACACCCACCCCTACCCCCAGCCGTACGCGCCGCAGGAGGAACAGGGCGCAGACCCCTCCCGGGCCCGTCAGCGCTGACGACGAGCCCGGGCGGGACCGGGTGGCGCGCACACAGAAAGTGCCTTCCGGCTGGTTCGACGGAGACCTTGGACAGGTCTCGTCGTTCCAGCGCGGAAGGCACTTCTGTTTTTACCGGTCATGATCCGGAGGCGCCTCGGTTCCGCCGCGCCACCACGGGGACGACCGCCCCGCTCTCAAGCATCTGACGCGACGCCTACGGGCGGACGCCCTTGACGTTGGGCTGCGTCTTCTGGTTGTAGATCTCCTTGCCCTTGGCGTCGAACGCGTGGACGTAGGGGGCCGGGGGGAAGGCGTTCGGGTTGGTGCCGGTGGAGACGGCGGCCGCGTAGACGAACGCGCCGCCCGCCATGACGGCCGGGTACTGCGTCGCGTCGTCGCCGTAGCTGATGGTGACCTTGGCGACGTCGGACGTGTAGTGCCCGGCGCCCAGCGAGAGGGCCTGCCCGGCACCGGTCGGCGTGTTGAAGCTGTCGAAGAACTCGATCCGGTGGCCGACGCCCCACAGGCGGTCGTTGATGAACGTCGCGGGGGAGGAGTTGCTGCTGCCCTGGTTGCCCTTCGACTCGCACTGCACGTACTGGCCCGCGGAGTCGACGGCGACGACCACGCCGTCGGTGTCCGGCGAGGCGACGGGAGTGCGGACCGCGATCACCGCGTGGTACTGCGCCGCCTCGGCGCCCAGGCAGGAGGACAGGATCCCGGCCGTGGTCGCGGCGTCGATCGGGGT
>NZ_JBHTWX010000194.1:0-6591 GCF_042792155.1 Kitasatospora sp. NPDC056651
GCAGTGGAGTGGATCCGGTCGTAGGGGCCACCGGCCGGGTGGCCGAGAAGGCCGTCGCCGACGACCCGGCCGGGCTTCGACCCGATCGCTGCCAGCCGCTCCCCGGCTGCGGCGGCCACCGCCGGGTCGACCTCGACCGTCGTCACGGCCGCGTCGCCAAGTCGGTTGCACAGCAGGGCGCTTGTCCAGCCCGTTCCCGTGCCGATGTCGAGCACCGCGTTCCCGTCCATGACGTCCAGGTGGCCGAGCATGGACGCGACCAGGGACGGCACGGAGGCCGACGACGTGGCGATGCCGGGCCCGTCCTCGCCGCCGTCGTCGACCTGCGTGACGACCACGCCGTCGGCGTTCACCAGCGCCCACCAGGCGTCCGGCTCTTCGGCCTTGGTGATCCGCCGACAGCCGGTCGGGGCATCCTCGTCCGGGGTCCACACGGTGTCCGGAACGAAGGCGGAGCGCGGGGCGCGCTCGAACGCGCCCCGCCACTCCTCGCCCAGCGCGCCGGCCTCGGTGAGGTTCGCGAGCAACTGCGCGTACTGGTCCATCAGTTCGGGCTCACTTCTTCTTCGGCGGGTTGGTAACGGGCTTGGTCCACCGGCCGTCCGACTCCTTCGGGGACTGCTTCTTGTCCCCGGACTCGCCGCCCTTGCCGTCTCCGTGCTCGCCCACGTCGAAACTCCTCTCAGTCGGTCGTGCCGGTCACCCGCTTGGCTGCGCCACCGGGCACACCAGTCCGGGGCCCGGCGGGGCTGGCGGCGGGGCGGCGACGGGATGGGGGCTCGACTTGCGTGCTTCGCGGTGGCACCACCGCAGTCACCCGGTGAGTTCGGGGTCCGCGATGGTAGGCGGCCGGACGCCGGTCAGCTCGGCCGCTCGGTCGGCCAGCAAAGGGGCCAGCTCGGGGTACCAACCTCGGGCAACGGCTTGCAACATCTCGGCCAGGGCGACCAACTCGCCGATCCGGCCGGCGGGGCTGTCCAGCACCGATGCGAACTCCAACCGGAGACGGGTAGCCACCGTGGGGACGAGCAGACTGTTGGCGTGGAGCAGGCCCGGATCGTAGCCGACAGGCACCAACCCCCAGCGCTCCCAGTCGAGCAGGGTAAGCGGGGCCGTCAGATTGCCCCAGTGCAGATCAGCATGGCCGGTGACCCGTTCGACCTTCTTTGGTGCGGGAACACCGAGGAACTGCGGGAAGGCTCGCTCGATCCACTCGGGCCGGATAGTGGTGCGGACGCCCTCCGCCTGGCCGAGCCTGCTCAGGGCCCGGCGCAGGCTGCTCCACCATTCGTCCGGTAGGCCGGGGTCGTGAGCAAGGTCAGCCCGATCCGGCGAGATGACCGGGAAGGTCACGTAGTCGGTGACCTCTGCTTGGTAGACGTGCTCGCCCTCCGGCCAGTCGATCATGTCGTGCAGCTGTGGTCGGGGGACATCGTCCGGAATCAGGGTGGACGCGCCGACGATGCCCTCGCCCGGCTTCCGCTGCGCGTTGTCCTTGGTCGTGCAGTTGACCCGCAGCCACCGGTTGCCGGCTCGTCGGCCCATCGTTCGGCCCTGGAAACCCCAGACCGCGGGGCCGGTACAGATCAGCCCCAGGAGTAGGGCCGCGGTGTGGTGGGCGGCCTCCATGCGAGCCCGGGTCGCCTCATCCGGCGGCGAGTTCATCAAGGATGCTCCTCAGACGTTCAGGTGCCAGGGGGATGGCCACGGCCTTGGTCGCATCGTCCCAGTGTTCCGGAGTGCTGGCCGACACGAGGACCACATCCAGGCCCGGTGAGGACGCAACTGCCAGGAGTGCAGCCGCTGGAGCCGACAGGCCGGGACGAATGAACTCCGCCAGTTCGGGCGTCATCAGGCCTGGCAGCTCACCGCCGTGCAGCGGTGCAGAAGCGAAGGTGGTGACGCCGGCGTCTTGCGCCTCGACGAGCGGCCCACCGCCACTGAGCGCTTGGTCGATGGGACCGGCCATGACCAGGCTGACCGGCTGCTGAAGGCCGGTGAAGTGGTGCGAGGCTGAGCCGGCGGCCTCCTCGGCGAGGCCGAGCAAATCGGGCACCGTGAACACGCCCGAGGTCAGGCCCGACCAGGTAGCGACGCCGTACCCGCCGATCTGGCCGCTCTGGGCCAGCTCCTCCAGTACCGCGAAGGCTTCCCGGAGCTCCAACTGCACCTGAGCGCGGTCATGGCTGACTCGCTCAGGATTGTGGACGAACACCAGATTGGCGCGACCGAGCAGGCGCAGCGTGCGCTCCGTCTGCCACCGGATGAAGGTCGGCGCGAGACTGTGGCCGCGCGCCACCTCGTCGGCGGTCAGTACGCCGGCCCCGACCGCGGCTCGACCGTGCTCCGCCGTGTAGAAACCGGTCTTGGTTGACAGCCTGACGGCTGGGAAGTCGCCTACCACCTGCGCCAGGTGCTGCTGGGCGAAGCCATCCGCATAGTTCGGGGCGGTATCGACCCAAGCAGCACCGGCCGCGAGGGCGGTGCGCGCCGCTTGAGCAACGACGCGCACCCGGTACGTCCCCAGCCCCAACATCGCCGTCACAGCGCTGTCCCGACAACCGCAGCCGCTTGGCCCTCGATGAGTACCGACACCAGGGCGGCCACATCCTTGACCTCCAGGCCGGCGATCTCGGCCAGTGCCCCTAGCGTGGCCGGCTCCCCGGTGAGCAGCCGCCGGAGCAGCGGAGTGGCCTGGACAGCGAAGTCCCACGCCGTGCCCGCCGCCGCCAAGGTGACGACGCCCTCGGGCGCGCGCTCCGTCAGCCTGGCCCGTGGCGCGGTCAGGCGCACGGCCACCCCAGCCCTGGCGGGCACGCCCTCGACGTACGGCAACGAGGTGATCGCCCGACCGTAGTGAGTGGTGTCCACCGACTCGGCCCACCGACTGACCAGGTTGGGGTCGGTCAGCTCGCTCAGCACCTCGACGCGCAAGTTCTCCACGTAAGTGGCCTGCTCCAGCGGCGAAGCGAATCGGGGCACGTCCAGACGCAGTGCAGTACGGGACCGCAGCTGGTCGACCACCCAGGTCAGGAGATCGGCTCCGGTGTTGGTGACCAAGCCGAAGGTGAGGTGCAGCGATTCCGAACCCTGGTCAGCCGACACCGTGTGCCACCAGCCGCGCGGCAGGTAGAGCACGTCGCCGGCCGTCAGCACGATGTCCGCGACCGGCTCGCCTTCGGGAGCGTCCGGGCTTTCGACGTCTCGGAACGTTGGGGCTTCACGGGTGGGACCGTAGAGCCGCCAGCGCTTGGCTCCATACATCTGCACGACCACCACGTCGTGGTCATCCCAATGGGTGCCGAAGCCTTCCTTCTCGGTCCACGAGGCATAGGCGTTGACCTGTACCAGCGTGCCGAGGAAGCGCTCCAGACCTTCAGCCGCCGCTCCGATGGGCGGGTGGATCTTCTCGATGGAGTCGAGAACGAGCGAGGCCCCCTCGGCCAGGCGGGCGTGCAGCTCGGCCGGCTGAACGCGGTACCACGTCACCGACCGGCGGGTGGTCACCGGCAACGCGTACCGGTGCAACGGCAACATCTCGCCGTTCAGCGACAGCCGCAGCCTTGGGGGCTCCAGCCGCTGCGTGGCCAAAATGACGTTGAGGTCGTCCCAGGAGAGCAGGTCGGCAACATCGGCGACCTGCCCGGGGATGACGGCGTAGGAGCGGTTGAACGTCTGGGCGAGGAACGAGTCCTCGCCCAGACGCGCCGCCCACGAGGCAGCATCAAGCATCGTGGGCAGCCGGATCAGTCGTTGCCGTCGGAACGGCCGCTGCTGACATCGGACGGCTGCTCGGTGCGAGCCCGCGCCGCCGCGATCTTCCGCGCCGCGACGAGGAGACCGCCCTCAGTGGACGGAGGCGCCGGGGTGCTGTTGTGCACCATGGTGGTCCTTCCCTTCTGTATGGACACTCCCACCGGAGTTCCGGCGGGAAGACTTTGGTGGTGGAGCGCCGGCCAGGCTTAGAGGAGCTGACACGAGGCCCGGATGCGGGCATTGGCCGACCGAACCCAACGATGCTCAGAGCCGCTACGGGGCCGACTTCGTCCGGCAGGTCTCTACAGAACCACCCTCTAACCGGCGCGAACCAGAGCAGAATTGGCGCATCGATGTCGCAGCCAAGATGCATACCTGGGCGTGACCTGGCGCGTTGTCAGGGCAGACGGTTTGGCGTAGCAGAGGGCGGGAGCCGATGGCGGTCAAGCGGGAGCGGCTCGCTCACCGGCGCAAGGACGCCGGCCATACCCAGGAGACCCTGGCCGACGCCTTGGGAGTCCATCGCTCGACGGTGGTGCGGTGGGAGCGGGGCCAAGGCGATCCACAACCGTGGATGTGGGTGAAGCTGGCTCGGCTGCTGAGGATCAGCACCACCGAGTTGAGGGCGATCTTTGCCGCACCGGATCAACCAGCAACTGTTGTGGAGCCGGCGCCTGCTCCACGGGCCGAAGGTCCACATCTCCTGACGCCGCTACCTGACCTCGGAGATGCCGACATCGGGCCACCCGAACTCGGTGATCCGGAGCAAGAAGCTGCCACTGTCGGCTCGTCCATGGCCCTGATGGGCGACGGCGTCAGAGTGGGCTGCCGCACGTCTGACGGGAGGATCATCTTCGTGACCATGCCGCGCCGCGACATACTCCGTTCGGCCGCCGCAGCCGCCGGCGCGACGCTGGTCGTGGGAACTGCGAGTGCGCCTGCGGCGAAGCCGCTGCTGTCTCCCGACCTGCACCCCGTCGAGAACCTGCGCCGGCTGCGCAAATCCCTGGTGGAGTGCGACAACGTACTGGGGCCGCGAGACGTCATCGCCAGTGCCCTGGATCACCTGCGTTTGATCCAGCAGCTGCGCCGCGACGCCGCCGGCCGTGACCGGCAGGGCCTCATGCAGGTCCAGGCCGAGTACGCCGAGTTCTCCAGCTGGCTGTACCAGGACAGCGGAGACCACCGGGCGGCACAGTACTGGGCGGACCGGGCCCTCGATTGGTCCAACGCTGCCGGTGACCACGAACTGACCGTCTACGTCACCGCCCGCAAGGCGCAGCTGGCCGGCGACATGAAGGAATCGCTCGACGCCATCGATCTGGCCGAGTCGGCCCAGCGGATCGCCCCACCGGGCAGTCGCCTGGTCGCCATGGCCAGGGTTTACGCGGCGCACGGTCACGCACTGGCAGGCGACGAACCGGCCTGCCAGCGGGCGTACGACGAGGCGCTGGAGCTGGTGACTGGCCCCAGGGACGTGCCAGTCAGCCGCGGCCGCTGGTTGGAAGCCGCCTACGTCGAAGCGCAGCGAGCACGCTCACTGGCCGTCCTCGGCCGCTATGAGGTTGCGGTGAGCAGGTTCGACCAGGCGATCCGGGCCTTGCCGGCCTCGTTTCGGCGTGACCGCGGGGTGTACCTGGCTCGGTCCGCTGGGGCGCAGCTGCGTGCCGTCGGACCGGAGCAGGCCGCGATCACGGCAATTGAAGCCCTGTCAGTGGCAGTGGCCACCGGGTCGGGGCGGATCTTTGGCGAACTGGCCTCACTCGACCACCAGTTGCAGCGCTGGCAGACCGTGGCTGAGGTCGTGCAGTTCCGCCAGGCTCTCGACAGCGTCATGCTCCATGAAGTGTGATCTCCCCAGGACCACGACACCGCCCCGCGAAGAACGGAACCACGATGGCCGAGCGCCCCTTCGTCCTGCTGAGTGTTGCCACCTCGATCGATGGCTACATCGACGACACCTCTCCGGAGCGGCTGCTGCTGTCGAACGCGGCCGACTTCGATCGGGTGGATCAGGTGCGGGCCGAGTCGGACGCCATCCTCGTCGGCGGCAACACCCTGCGCAGCGACAACCCGCGCCTGCTGGTCAACAGCGACAAGCGCCGGGCTGACCGCGTGGCGGCCGGCAAGCCGGAGTACCCGCTGAAGGTCACCATCACGGGCAGCGGCGACCTGGACCGCGACCTCAAGTTCTGGCACTTCGGAGACAAGAAGGTCGTCTACACGACCGACGCCGGCGCCCTGAAGCTGCGCGACCGCCTGGATGGCCTGACCGACGTCGTAAGCACCGGAGACACGGTTGCCTTCGGCGCCGTGCTCGAAGATCTGGCGACCCGCGGCGTGAGCCGCCTGATGGTCGAGGGCGGCGGCCAGATCCACACCCAGTTCCTCTCCCAGGGCCTGGCTGACGAGATCCACCTGGCCGTGGCGCCGCTGCTGGTCGGTGAAGCCGGTGCGCCCCGCTTCGTCTATCCGGCCGAGTTCCCCGGTGGCAGCACCCATCGGATGCAGTTGCTGGGGGCGGAGACGGTGGGCGACGTCGTGCTGCTGCGCTACGCGCCGCAGGAGGTGTAGGTCCGAGCTTTACCGAACCTGAAAGCGTGATGTCGGGGCCGTTCGCCTGACAGCTGCCGGGCGGGTCCGGCAGCCCTGAGCTGTGAGATACACACAGGGCGGCGGGTTGACCGACGCTGGACACCAGTTGGCCGAACACGGGGCACCCGCGAGGCCCTCGCCCTGGGCTTGGGTTCTAACGGTCCTCGCAACACCCGCGATCTGTGGGAGTTGCGAGGACCGTGGGCGTTAGGCGTGATGATCTTGCTGAGTTGCGGGAGC
>NZ_JBHTWX010000195.1:0-6421 GCF_042792155.1 Kitasatospora sp. NPDC056651
CGCGGCGGAGCGGCTCGGCTCCGCGCCCGCGATCTTCTACACGGGCGGTTTCATCGGCTGGATGATCGCTCTGCTCGTCAGCGGCGTGCTGCTGGTCGCGCTCCCCCCGGCCGGCCCTGCGGTCCTCAGATGGTGACCGAGAAGTTGGCCAGCACCCGTTCGGCCAGCTCCTCGTCGCCCTCGACGGTGACCGGGCCGGGGCGGCCGCGGCCACAGGCGAGCCGCAGGTAGGTCTCCCAGTCCATGGTGAGCTGGACGTCGGGGGCCAGGCTGATCGACTCGTCCACGGTGCAGCGGCCGGTGGAGTCCACCCGGACGGTGCGCAGGAACTCCACCGGGCCGGTGACGTCCAGCACCAGGGCCGTCCCGGCCGGGGCGCCGGCCTTGGTGGCGACGGCCTTGGGCAGCAGCTCCAGCAACAGGTCCCGGGTGACCAGGGCGGCCGGGGAGTCCAGGTTGCCCGGGACCTCCAGGGCCCGGCGCAGGTCCTGCTCGTGCACCCAGACGTCGAAGGCCCGCATCCGCAGCAGCTCGTGGTACGGAACGTCCCTGGCCAGCGGCCCGGCCGGCCAGCGCACCGGGTCCTCGGGGCCCTGCTTGGCGTTCCGCAGCGCCCGCGAACGGCGGATGACGGTGTACTCCAGCTCGCTGGTGATCTCCAGCGCCGTCCAGCAGCGGCGCTTGTCGACCGGCAGCTCGACGTAGCGGGCGAACTCGGAGGTCACGTGACGGAGGTCACGGGGCAGCGAGTGGATCGGGCGCGGGTCGCCGAGCAGCTCGGACTCGACCGCGATCACGTGCGAGACGACGTCCCGGACGGACCAGCCGGGGCACTCGGTGGCCCGGTTCCAGGAGTTCTCCGGGAGGGGGGCGACCAGCTCCGATATGGACTCGATGCTCTGGGTCCACGCCTCGGTGTAAGCCTGCACGGTCTGGTTGTCCGTCACGGGAATCTCCGGCCCTCCGTCAGCTTCCTTGCCACCTGTGTCCCGCCGTCACGGCCGACCGGGATGGTCCGGCTTCCGGGCGCACACGCTTACCGCACGTTACGCTGCCGGGAGACAGCTGGGCAGCGCTTTCGGGTGACGATCGTAGGTCTCTTGCCGTGGACGGTGGTACTGTGCGCGCTTCATTGATCCAACTCGCGGTCTCCGACGCGGAGCCGCCCGCCGAGCGCAGGGCCCGGGCGGCGGCCCTGGTGCGGGCGCAGCAGGGTGCCGATCTGGTGGTGCTCCCCGAGTTGTGGCCGCTCGGCGGCTTCGCCTACGACCTCTGGTCGGACGGCGCGGAGACGCTGGACGGGCCCACCTCGGACGCGATGTCGGCCGCCGCGCGGGCCGCCGGGGTCTGGCTGCACGCCGGTTCGATCGTCGAACGCGACCCGGACGGTCCGATCTACAACACCTCGCTGCTGTTCTCCCCGGACGGCGAGCTGGTGCACACCTACCGCAAGATCCACCGCTTCGGCTTCGACAGCGGCGAGGCGGTGGTGATGGGCGCCGGTCAGGAGATCGTCACCGCGCCCACCGACTTCGCCACCCTGGGTCTGGCCACCTGCTACGACCTGCGCTTCCCGGAGCTGTTCCGGGCGCTGCTGGACGCCGGCGCGCAGCTGCTGGTGGTCCCGGCGGCCTGGCCCGCGCGGCGGCGCGAGCACTGGACGCTGCTGGCCCGGGCCCGGGCGGTGGAGGAGCAGGCCTTCGTGCTGGCCTGCAACACCGCGGGGACGCACGCCGGGGTCGAGCAGGCCGGGCACAGTGTCGTGGTGGACCCGTGGGGCCGGGTGCTGGCCGAGGCGGGGGTGGAGGAGCAGGTCTTGACGGTCGAGTTCGACCCGGCCGAGGTGGCCGGGGCGCGGGCCGAGTTCCCGGTGCTGCGGGACCGCCTGCTGGGGATTCCGGCGCCGGTCCAGCGCTGAGCCGGGGTCGGACCGGAACGCGGTGGGCGGCGTTTCGGGAGGGTTGGTTCGTACCTGGGTCGGTCGGGTTTGAGAAGATGAGCACTCGTCGTGTTCCCCGCCGACCCGTACGAGGGCCGGCCCGGTAGGCCCGCCCGAGGAGATCGCGCCCATGCCTGACAACGGCGCAGGCGACACCCCCCGCCCCGTCATCCAGCGCAACAGCCTGCGCGAACAGATCGCCGGCGCGCTGCGCGAGGAGATGATGGCCGGCCGGCTGCCGGCGGGCAGCAACTTCACCGTCAAGGAGATCGCCGACATGTACGGCGTCTCCGCGACCCCGGCCCGCGAGGCCCTGGTCGACCTCGCCTCGCAGGGCCTGCTGCGGGCCGCGCACCACCGCGGCTTCACCGTGCCCGAGCTGGGCTGGGACGACTTCGTGGAGATCTTCGAGTCCCGGGTGCTGATCACCGACAGCTTCCACCGCCAGTACGCCGCCCGCCGGGCGCTGCCCGACCTCAGCCGGCTGCCCTCGCTGCGCCGCCGGGCCGACGCGGCGGTGCGGGCCGCCCGGGCCGGGAACCTGGACGTGATGGTGGGCTGCGACCGCCGGTTCTGGCAGGAGGTCGGCGGGCTGCTCGGCAACGGCCGGATGGCCGAGTACCTGGACTGGCTGCGGGTGCAGTCCTGGATGTTCGCCGCGCCCTACCTGCGGGCGCTGCCCACGCTGGGCGGCCTCTGCTGGGACCGTCACCCGGAGCTGGTCGAGGCGATCGCCGTCCGCGATTCGCCCGGCGCGCACCGGATCATCTGCGAGTACAACCTGTACACCGTCCGGCTGCTGGCGGACCTGGCCGGGCAGTCGGTGGAGTCGGTGACGGTGCTGGGGCTGCTCACCGGGTTCGCCGGGGAGGAGCCGTCGGCGCCGCCCGCCGGTCCGGCGCCCGCCGGACCGCCCGCGGGAGAGCCGTCCGCCGAGCCGTCGTCCGCCGGGCCGTCGTCCGCCGAGCCGTCGTCCGCCGGGCCGCCCGCGCGGGAGCCCGCCGCCGAGCCGGCCCCGGCCCGCGGCGAGCGGAGCCGTCGCAGCGACGAGGTGGGCCGGGAGCTCGGCCGGGAGCTGGGCCTCGGCCTCGGTCTGGTGCCGCAGCCCCGTGCGACGGCGTACGGCCGGTACGGCCGACGGCTGCCCGAACCGCCCCCGGAAGCGCCACCGGGACGGCCCGGCCCGCACGCGACGCCGGGCCGGTAGGGTGGCGGGCGTCGAACCGGCCGCCCCGGGAAAGGGCCGTCCGGGTACCGACCCCGCCCCCGTCGTCGCCCCGTCTCCGCGGGCGATCCCCGCCTCCGGAGAGGAACTGCCGGCCATGGCCTGCGACCTCTGGCTCGTCCCGCTGGTGGACGTGCTGAGCCACAGCCCCGACAACCCGTTCCGGGACGACCTCGCGCTCTACAACACGGTGCTGGCCTCGCGCGGGCTGCCCGAGGTGCCGGTCTACCGCTACCTCCCGGGCATAAGCGGCGGGGTCGAGCCGATAGCCGCCTTCGACTACGACTCCCTGCACTTCCTGCGCCGCGCCTACCTGTTGGGCCTCACCGGCCTGGACATCACCCCGGTCGACGCGCTCGGCGGCGACTACGAGCAGCTGCTGGAGATGTTCGAGAGCAGCGCCGAACAGTCGCACCTGGTCTGGCACTTCGACCACGCCGGCGCGTACGTGCCGGTCGAGTTCGCGGTGCCGCTGGTGGACGACACGCTGCTCGCCTCCGGCGGCCCGCTCGGCTCCAGCCACGGGCTGCTGCGCGAACTCCAGGCCGTCGCGCCGGCGCTCGGCATCGACCCGCTCAACCCGCCGGACCCGACCAGGCCGCTCGGCCCGACCGGCCTGGAGCAGCCGTTCGGGCCGCCGATCGACGACGTCCACCCCTTCGCCCGGGAGCGGCACGCCTGGTCCGGCCTGTACGCGGCGGCGGTCAGGAGCGTCACCCAGGGCTCGATGATCGTCTTCGCCTGACCCCGCGGGAACCGTCGACCCCGCGGGAACCGTCCGGGCGTCACCGCAGCGGCCCCTCCGGCGGCCGCTGGCGCGGCATGGTGGGCCGGGTGCCCGGCGGCGGCAACACCCGCACCTGGGCGCCCACCCCGGGTTCGCTGCGCCCGCCCCAGGCGCCGGCGGACTGGGTGGGCAGCTGGGTCATCGAGGCCCGGAACTCCAGCATCCACTCCGAGGTCTCGGAGCGGACCATGTCCGAGACGTCCTCGCAGAACCGGCGCAGCACGCCCAGGCAGCGCTCGGCGGCCTCGCCCGCGGTGCCCTCGGTCGGGCCGAGCACCTCGCGCACGCACTCCGACGCCCAGTCGAACTGGAAGGCCTCCAGGCGGCGTTGCAGCGCCTGGCCGGTGGAGACGTCCCGCATCCAGCCGGAGGTGATGCCGAAGACCCGGTCGGTGACGAGGCAGGCGGTGGAGAGCGCGAAGCCGACGTAGCCCCAGCCGGTGCCGTGCGCGAAGCCGCCCGCCAGGTCGACCAGCGGGGCGACCACGCCGCCCGCCGCGAAGCCGGCCGCGCCGAACCGCAGCAGGCGTGCCCAGCGGCGCTTCCAGACCCGGTCCCGGCGGTACCACTCGATCGCCTCGACGGCCCGCTCCTCGGACCAGCGGTAGAGCTCCTCCAGTCGTTCCGCGGGCTCGCCCCAGTCCCCGAGCGGGAACTGTCGGGTGCTCAGATCGGTGCGGTGGCGGGTCGAGACCCGCCGGACGGCGGCGACGACGGGCTGGTCCTCCTCACCGATCTCCTTGCCCCAGGCACTCTCCTCGGGCTGCATTTCCGGCTGGCTCACCTGTGGGGCTCCCTGTGGCGGGCGGACTGCTGGTTCTGTCGGCGCATCGGCTGACGTGGTGTCCGCCGGTGGTTCTCCAACAGCACTTCTTACCGCCAAATGGCTGACCGTGGGGGCGCTTCTCCGTTGATCGTTACCGGTTTCGGCCACCGGAACCCGAGGTAAGCGGGTTGCGGGGGGCGGCGAGATTTCACCCGTCCGAGCGAGGGTCCGGTGACCCGGTGTCGTGACCCGGCCACCCACCGTCGAACCGGCCGCTCCGGACTTGGAGGATCATCCGGCACACTCGGCGTGCGAAGCCCTCCTCCTGGAGGATCGGACGGGACCGGAGCGCGGCCGGAACCGGCCACCGACTACGCTGCCAGGCGTGAAGGTCCTCGTCATCGGCGGCGGCGCCCGCGAACACGCCCTGTGCCGCTCTCTGTCCCAAGATCCCGCAGTGACCGAACTGCACTGTGCCCCGGGCAACGCCGGGATCGCACAGGTCGCGGCGGTCCACCCGGTCGACCAGCTGGACGGTGCGCAGGTCGCAGCGCTGGCCGGCCGGCTCGGCGCCGGCCTGGTCGTGGTCGGCCCGGAGGCCCCGCTGGTCGCGGGTGTCGCCGACGCCGTGCGCGCGGCCGGAATCCCGGTGTTCGGCCCGTCCGCCGAGGCCGCCCGGCTGGAGGGCTCGAAGGCCTTCGCCAAGGACGTGATGGCCGGGGCCGGTGTCCCCACCGCCCGCTCCTACGTCTGCACCACGGTGGCCGAGGCCGCCGAGGCGCTGGACGCCTTCGGCGCCCCGTACGTGGTCAAGGACGACGGCCTGGCCGCCGGCAAGGGCGTCGTGGTCACCTCCGACCGCGAGGCCGCGCTGGCGCACGCCGCCGCCTGCGAGAGGGTGGTCATCGAGGAGTACCTGGACGGCCCCGAGGTCTCGCTGTTCGCGATCACCGACGGCACCACCGTCGTCCCGCTCCAGCCCGCCCAGGACTTCAAGCGCGCGCTGGACGGCGACGAGGGCCCCAACACCGGTGGCATGGGCGCCTACTCGCCGCTGCCGTGGGCGCCGCCCGGGCTGGTCGAAGAGGTCCTGGAGACCGTCCTCCAGCCGACCGTGGACGAGCTGCGCCGCCGCGGCACCGAGTTCTCCGGCCTGCTGTACGCGGGTCTGGCGCTCACCTCGCGCGGCACCCGGGTGATCGAGTTCAACGCCCGCTTCGGCGACCCGGAGACCCAGGTCGTGCTGGCCCGGCTGCGCACCCCGCTGGCGGGCGTGCTGCTGGCCTCCGCCAACGGCACCCTGGACCAGCTGGAGCCGCTGCGCTGGGACGAGGGCGCGGCCGTCACCGTGGTCGTCGCCTCCGAGGGCTACCCGGCCGCCCCGCGCACCGGCGACCCGATCGAGGGCCTGGCCGAGGCCGAGGCGGACGGCACCGCGTTCGTGCTGCACGCCGGGACGAAGGCGGACCAGGACGGCCGGGTGCTGAGCGCCGGCGGCCGCGTCCTGTCGGTCACCGCGACCGGCGCCGGCCTGGCCGAGGCGCGCGAGCGCGCTTACGCCGCCGTGGACCGGATCTCCCTCAAGGGCGGCCAGCACCGCACCGACATCGCGGCGAAGGCGGCCACCGCCTGAGGCGCGGCCACTGCCGAGGCACCCGCCTCCCGCACCACCGCGGCCCCCGTGCGAACCGCTCGCACGGGGGC
>NZ_JBHTWX010000196.1:0-6420 GCF_042792155.1 Kitasatospora sp. NPDC056651
TCTTCCGGGGCTTGACGCCCTGTCCGACGTTTCAAACTCTAGCCGATCCCCGCTCCGAAAAGCGAATCCGGCCGCAATCCGATAAAACGAACACGACGAATAAGCGCCAAGCCGTGACGCGAAAAGCGAAACGACCGGCACGAACCGGAAGTGGTGTTTCAGAGGATTGGCTGCCCCGGGACCGTCCGCGCAGATGCGTGTCCGGTGCTCCCTGCCAGGCAGCTCGAAGAACACTAGTCCTTCAGGCCGGCCGAGTCAACCGGTGCGGCCGGCGCAACCGAATTCCCGATGCCCTCCTCCGTCGGCAGCTGGAAGGCCAGGACCGCGACGTCGTCATCGTGCTCGGAGGTCACGCCCATCGCCCGCAGCAGCCGGGCGCAGACCACCTCGGGAGCGCCGATCGCGCCTGTCAGGGTGCGGGCCAGGAGGTCGAGGCCCTGGTCGATGTCCTCGTCCCGGCGCTCGACGAGTCCGTCGGTATAGAGGACACCGGTCGTGCCGGGAAGCAGGCGCAGGGTGTGGGAGACGTGCAGGCCGCCGCCGGTGCCGAGCGGCGGACCGTTCTGTTCCTCGCTGCGCAGGATGGTGCCGTCCGGGCAGCGCAGCAGGACGGGCAGGTGTCCGGCGGAGGCGTAGGAGAGGGTGCGGCGCCGGGGGTCCCAGACGGCGTAGGTGCAGGTGGCGATCTGGTTGGCGTCGATCTCCATGGCGATGCCGTCGAGCAGGCGCATCACCTCGTGCGGGGGCAGGTCGAGGCGGGCGTAGGCGCGGACGGCGGTGCGCAGCTGCCCCATGACGGCGGCGGCGCGCAGGCCGCGGCCCATCACGTCGCCGATGACGAGCGCCGTGCGCCCGCCGTCGATGGCGATGACGTCGTACCAGTCGCCGCCGACCGCGGCCTCGGCGCCGCCCGGCTGGTAGGTGGCGGCGACCCGCAGGCCGGCCGGTTGGTCGAGCTTCTGCGGGAGCAGGCTGCGCTGGAGCGTGACGGCGGCCTCGCGCTGGCGGCGTTCGGCTTCGCGCAGGCGGGCGGCGGCGAGGACCTGGTCGGTGACCTCGGCGGCGAAGATCAGCACGCCGGTGGGCGGCGCCTCCGCCGGGGCGTCGCAGCTCTCGCCGGTGCCGAGCGGGACGCAGGAGACGTTGTAGTAGCGGTTGCCGGTGAGGCCGAGGATGCAGCGGGCCTTGACGCTGCGCGGGCGGCCGCCGCGGATGACCTGGTCCATCAGGGGCAGCACGCCCATGCTGCCGAGTTCGGGGAGCGCCTCCGCCGCCGGCAGGCCGGTGGGGCGTTCGCCGAAGAGCTCGCGGTAGGCGCGGTTGGCGTAGCCGAGCTGGTGGAGCGGGCCGTAGGTGACGGCGACCGGGGCGGGGATGCGGTTGAGGACCTCGCGCAGGTTCTGCGGCTTGTGCGGGTCGAGGAGCTCGGCGGTGGCGGCGGGGCCGCTCGGGTCGCGGGGGCTGGGCACGACCACGCCGTCGGGGCAGGGTGCGTCGTCCTCGGTCCCGGTGCCGTCGGGCGGGACGGCACGCCAGGGGACTCCGGTGAGCCGGGCGCTCCAGCGCATGAGGTTCAAACGACGGCCACTTCCTCGATTTCCAGGCATATCATCACTTTTTGTGTGCGCAGCAGCACACGGGGTAATGACCAGGTCGGGGTGATCCTGTCAGGCGGAGGCCCGGTTCCGGAAGTCGCCCGCCCGGCGTGGCCGTCCGGTTCGCCCTCCGGTTCACCGCCCGGCCGGCCACCGGCCCGACTCGGCGGGCGCGGTCACCGGGGAGCATCCGGTCCGGCGTCGGACGGGCGGCCGGCCCCCGGATCGAACCCCTCCTCGAAGGCCGAACGCGGGTGTTCCATCGCGCCCAGCGAGACCGCCTCGCGGGAGAACACCCCGCCGAGCACCCAGTCCATCAGCACCCGCACCCGGCGCTCGGCGCTCGGCAGCCGCCGCAGGTGCCGGGCCCGGTGCAGCCACCAGGCCCGTCGGCCGGTGAGCTTGCCGCCCCGCCGGGTGTGCGCGACGGCCCGGCGCGGGCCGAGCGAGGTCGAGCAGGCGGCGGGGCCGGGCCGGTAGTCGGCCAGGCCCTGGGCGTGCGGCCCGCCGTCCAGGGCCACCACGATGTTGCGGGCGAGCAGTTCGGCCTGGGCGAAGGCGTGCTGGGCGTTCGGCGCACAGGGGGCGCCGCCCGCGGTCGGGTCCGGTACGGCGGCGCAGTCGCCCGCCGCCCAGACGCCGGGCAGGGCGCGTCCGTCCGGTCCGACGGCCTGCAGGGTCGCCAGACATCGCACCCGGCCGCGGGTGTCCAGTGGCAGGTCGGTCTCGCGCAGCAGCGGGGACGGCCGGACTCCCGCCGTCCACACCAGGGTGCGGGCGCCGAAGCGGCTGCCGTCGGAGAGCGCCACGACCCGGTCGGCGGCGGATTCCAGGGTGGTGCCCAGTCGGATGTCGACGCCGCGCTCGCGGAGTTCGCCGAGGGTGTGCTCGGCGAGTTCGGGCGACTCCTCGGCGAGGATCCGGCCGGTCGCCTCGACCAGGACCCAGCGCAGGTCCTCGGCGCGGACGTTGTGGTAGCCCCGGACGGCGGCCCGGGCCATGTCCTCCAGTTCGGCGAGCGCGCCGACGCCCGCGTAGCCGGCGCCGACGAAGACGAAGGTGAGCGCGGACTGGCGCAGCGCGGGGTCCCGCGTGGCGGAGGCGAGGTCGAGCTGTTCCAGCACGTGGTTGCGCAGGCCCACCGCCTCGCCGACGGTGGAGAAGCCGAGGCCGTGCTCGGCGAGGCCGGGCACCGGTGCCGTGCGGGAGACCGAGCCGGGGGCCACCACCAGGACGTCGTAGGGGAGTTCGACCGGCGCGGGGGGCTCGCCCCGGCCCGCGGCGTCGGCCAGGGCGCGCCGGGCGGAGTGTTCGATCCGGGTGATCCGGGCGGTGAGCACCCGGCAGTCCGGCAGGACCCGGCGCAGCGGGACGACCACGTGTCTCGGGTCGATCGAGCCGGCCGCCACCTCGGCCAGCAGCGGGTGGTAGGTGAAGTAGGCCTGGGGCTCGACGACGGTGATCTCCACCTCGCCGCGCCGCAGCCGCTCCCGCAGCGCGCGCTGGAGGTGGAGCGCGGCGGCCGTTCCGGCGCAGCCGCCGCCGGCGATCAGGATCCTGATGGTGAACCTCCTGCCGATGTGACGTTTCGTCCCGGCCTCCCGGCCCGGGGGTGTCCCCCCATCACGCCCCCTATGAAGGACCGGCAGGGGTCGTCTTGTCCACAGTCCGTACGGGGCGGGTTGCGACGCGAGTGTCCGCTGTGGCCAGTTGTGCTTACTGGGCGACTTTCTGACGCACTTTCGGCCGCGAAGAGTGGTGAACTATGGTCGGATTGTGTACCGGGGCGGCCGTCGCCATGACAATCGGCGGCGACGCACCGTGGAGCGGCCATTACGGCCAGTTCCAGTGTTGGCGTGAGAACCCGACTGGGGGCCGGTCATCCGGGGAAGGGTAGTTCCCGGACAAGGGCCCCGGACGGAGCCGACGCGCCGAGCCGGACGTGGACCCGGCACGGCGGCACGAACCGTGGTCACCGGAACGGGACGGGCGGCACGAGCGATGGGTCATCGGGTCACTTCTGACGGGCTGAGCTGCACCGGGGGGTGCAGGGGCGGGCTACGACAGGGTCCGGATTCGGACGCCTGCGGGGGAGAGTTGGGATGATGGAGCAGGAGCAGGTATTGGGGCGGGCGGCAGCGCCGCAGGCCGGGCCGGGCACGGTCCCCGAGCAGCGCGGCCCGCTGGACCTGCCGCCGCAGGGCGGGGCGGCGCAGGCGGGGACGGCCCGGTCGGCCGTCCCGTACCGGACGGAGCCCGCGCCGGCCGCCGTGCCGGTACCAGGGGCCCGGCTGCGGGTGGATGCGCGGCGGAACCTGGAGAGCGTGCTGCGGGCGGCCCGTGAGGTGTTCGGCGAGTTCGGCTACGGCGCGCCGATGGAGGAGGTCGCGCGCCGGGCCGGGGTCGGGGTCGGCACGGTCTACCGGCGCTTCCCGAGCAAGGAGGTGCTGGTCCAGCGGATCGCCGCCGAGGAGGTGGCGTGGCTGACCGCGCAGGCGCGGGAGTCGCTGTACGGCGGTGACGGCGCCTGGGAGGCCCTGGCCGGCTACCTGGCCCGCGCGGTGAGCAGCGGAGCCGGCCGGCTGCTGCCCCCGGAGGCGTTCCGGTACGCGGAGGAGCTGGGGCGGGTGCCCGAGCAGCGGGCGTCGGAGGCGCCCGCGGCGGTCCGCTTCGACCTGCGCGGCGAGGAGGCCCGTTCCGGCGGGGCGGTCGAGCCGTCGGCGGCCGACGCCGATCCCCGGCTGCTGCTCCAGCTGCTGGCCGCGCTGGTGGCGCGGGCCGGTGCGGCGGGCGAACTGCGGCCGGGTGTCACGGTGTCGGACGTGGTGCTGGTGCTGACCGCCTCGGTGCCGGTGCACGCGGCCCGTCCGTCGGTCTCCACGCCGGCGGCCGGCGGCTTCTCGCCGATTTCTCCGCAGACGGACGGTCAGGCCTCCGCCGGGCCCGCGGACCGGCTGTTGCAGATCCTGCTGGACGGTCTGCGGGCGAGCTGACGTCCGTCGGCCGATCGCTCCGCCACGCTTGGCGGGCAACGGAGTTGGAGGGAGGACCGGCGCGCGGGCCATGGGCGCGCGCCGGGTGCGGGAGCCGCACACCCCGCCGCCGCACGCTGGGCGAACGCCCCCGCGACGGCCCCTCGGAGGAGTGGCGGGCGGCCGGTCCGGCTACCGCCCGTCCCTGCGCTATGCCATCCTTTGCCCGTGGTTGGAGCCAATGTCCCGATGCGCGCCCTTCGCGCGCCGTCGGCGCCGTACCCCGGGGAACCGTGCGCCTGCGCACTCCCGCGCGCCCTGCCACACTACGGGGGCTGTCGTGGAATCTGGGGTCCGTTGTGAGCGCCGAGGAACAGAACGACTACGGGTACGGCCTCGACTTCGGAGGCCACTCCGGTCATAGCGCCGAGGGCTCCGCCGCGGGCCCCTGCAGCCTCGGGGGGGCGGCCCAAGTGCCGGGCTCCGCGGCGGGTTCGTCCGCCGGCCACGTTCCCGACCAGGCCGGGATGCCCAGGCGCGAGACCCTCTCCTCCTCCGCGCTGCCCCCGGGCCGGGTGCCCGGGCAGGCCCCCGCGGGCCAGGGCGGGGTCGCCCCCGAGGCGTTCGTCGGCGAACGGTTCGGTGGCGGCCGGACCTCCCGGCGGACCGTGCCCGCCCCCGCCGACCCGGTGGACGGTGAGCGCCCGGCCTCCGACTCCGAGTTGACCGCCCGGGTCCGGGCCGGGGACGACACCGCGTACGAGGAGATCTACCGCCGGCACGCCGAGTCGGTGCGCCGTTACGCGCGCACCTGCTGCCGGGACAGCTTCACCGCAGAGGACCTCGCGGGCGAGGTGTTCGCCCGCACCCTTCAGGCGCTACGGGCGGGCAAGGGCCCGGAGTTCGCCGTCCGCGCGTACCTGCTGACCGCCGTGCGCAACGTCGCCGCCGCCTGGCACCGCAGCGAGCGGCGCGAGCAACTCGTCGACGACTTCGCCGTGTTCGCGCAGACCTCGGCCGCCGTGGTCGACGTCGACCTGGCCGACCCGGGCGCCGACGCCTGGGCGATGGCGATGGCCGACCAGCGGATGGTCATGCGGGCCTACGCCGAACTGCCCGAGGACGACCGGATGGTGCTCTGGCACACCGAGGTCGAGCGGGAGTCCCCGAAGACCGTCGCGGTGATGCTCGGCAAGACCGCCAACGCCACCGCCGTCCAGGCCCACCGGGCCCGCGACCGGCTCGCCGCCGCGTTCCTCCAGGCGCACGTCTCGGGCAGCCAGGACAGCGGCTGCGAGGCGTACGCCAACCGGCTCGGGGCGTACGCCCGCGGCTCGCTGCGCAAGCGGGCCTCGGCGGAGGTCGGGCGACACCTCAAGGAGTGCGACCGCTGCACGGCCGCCTGCCTGGAGCTGACCGAGATCAACACCGGGCTGCGCGCCCTGCTGCCCGGCGGGGTACTGGTCTGGATCGGCGTCGGCGGGTTCAGCGCCGCCGCGGCCGCCATGGGCGGTGCGGCGGCGGTCGGCGGTGCGGCGGCCGGGACGGCCGCGGCGACCACCGGGACCTCGGGTGCCGCCTCCGGTGCGGCCGGTACTGCTGGTGCCGGTGCGGCCGGTGCCGGTGCGGGCGGAGCGGCCTCCGGTGGGAGCGCGGCGGGCGCCGGCGCGGCCGGCGAGGGCCTGGGCACCGCCGCCAAGGCCGGGGTCGTCGCCGCCATCGCGGTGGCCGCGGCCGCCGTCGCCGCCTACGCGTTCACCGGCTCGCCCGAGCCGAAGCCCCCGGCGGCCGCTCCCCCGGTCACCAGCGCCCCGGCCGTCGTCCCGGCGCCGCCCGCACCCCCGGCGGGGAGC
>NZ_JBHTWX010000197.1:0-6406 GCF_042792155.1 Kitasatospora sp. NPDC056651
GCCGTGTCCCACACGGCCCAGGCATCATCGCGACAGATGAAGATTTCTTCAAGTCGTCACCGTACTCGACCCCCCGGCAGCCCTCCTCGACGGGCCCCGCCGGGCGGTCCATCGTACGGTCCCGCCCGGACGGCCGGACCGCCGCACCCGGGCGTCGGCGCCGCCGCTCAGTCGGCGACCGGCCCCAGCAGCAGCGCCGCCAGGCGGGGCAGGCCGCGGTGCGTCTCCGCGTCGTCGTCGAAGTCGAAGTCCTCGCCCATGTCGGGCTCCCACTCGGCCCGGGCGGGGCCGAGGGCCTGGTGGAGGTCCGCGCGCTCGCCCAGCAGCCGGGCGTAGGCGTAGGAGGCCGCGTACCCGGCCTCCTCGCAGAAGAACGGCTCCTCGCCCCAGCGGGACTCCGGATCGGCCACCGCCGGGCGGCACCGGCAGTCGGCCGCCGGCTCAGTCCAGCGAGGCGCGCAGGGCGTCGACCCGGGCGACGGCGCCGGTGAAGGCGTGCCGGTCCAGGCGGCCGTCGTCCAGGGCGGCAGCGAGCGCCTCGGTGGCGTCCTCGGCCTGCTGAGGGTCGCGGCCGGAGCAGAGCAGCAGGTCCATCCCGGCCTCGGCGGCGGCCAGCGCGCGGTCGCCGGTGCCGCCGTACGGGGCGAGCGCGTCGGCTTCCATGGCGTCGGTGACGGTCACGCCGTCGAAGCCGAGCCGCCCGCGCAGCTCGCCCTGGATGATCCTGGGCGAGAACCCGGCCGGGTGGTCCGGGTCCAGTGCCGGGTAGACCGCCCAGGAGGCCATCACCAGCCGGACCCCCGCCGCGATGGCACTGCGGTACGGGGCCTCGCCGCGGGAGCGCAGCTGCGACAGCGGGACGTTCAGGGTGACCGGGCGCTCGTCGGTGTTCGCGCCCCTGGGCGCGGCGCCGAGGCCGGGGAAGTGCTTGGCGGTCGCGGCCACCCCGAGGCCCTGCTGGGCGGTGAGGAAGGCGGTGCCCAGCTCGGCCACCTTGGCCGGGTCCTGGCCGTAGGAGCGCTCGGAGTGGTCGATGAAGTTGTCCGGTGCGTCGTAGACGTCGAGCACCGGGGCGAGGTTGAGGTTCAGCCCGGCGTCGGCGAGGGTCCGCGCCGCGCCGGCGCCGGAGTCCGCCGCCGCCGCGACCGGGTCCGCGGCCAGCCCGGTGCGGCGGGCGGAGAGTTCGGGCGCACCGGGCAGCCGGCGGACCTTGCCGCCCTCCTGGTCGGTCATCAGCAGCAGGGTGCGCGGGTGCGGGGCCTCGGCCGCCGCCCGCTTCAACGCGGCGACGGCCTGGGCGAGTTGTTCCGGGCTGGTGATGTTCTCGCCGAACAGGATCACCCCGGCGGCCCGGCCCTCCCGAATCGCCTGGAGCACCCCGGCCGGCGGCGTCGGACCGGCGTACGACAGCACGACCCGCCGGCCGGCGAGCACCCGGGAGTCCTCCTGGTGCCGGTCGGCCATCGCGGCACTCCCCTCGGTCGGAGCGCCCGGTGCGCCTCCCTGGTTCGGAGCGCCCGGTGCGCCCGCCGCACTCGGGGCGTCGTGCGGCCGGGTGGGCGAGCCGAGCGGGACCGGCCCGAGCGCGGCCCCCATGACGGCCAGCACCACCCCGAACTGGGCGACACTGCGGAACGGGACCATCACGCCTCCCGGGTCAGAATTTGACTTCGACATGTCAATTTACCCAGGGTGCGGATCGCCATTCCCCCGCACACCAGATTCCTCGGATGATCCGACTGTAAAAGCACCGAGGGGAGGACCGGTCAGCCCGACTGGGCCGACCGGGTGTTCGACTTCGGGAGCCGGAGCCCCGGCGCCGAACCCGACCGAACCCGGCCGAACCCGGCCGGATCACGCCCGCGGCACCGCCCGCGTCAGGACGGCCGGCGCACCAGCCCTCCCAGGACGGCCAGGCCCTCGGCGATGTCGGCCGTCGACCCCGCCGCGTAGCCGAGAACCAGCCCCGGCGGGCACGGCAGCCTGGCGTGCCAGGACAGCGGCTGCGTCTTGACCCCCTCGGCCAGCGCGGCGGCGGCCAACTCGGTGTCGGTGCAACCGAGTTCCTCCGGAAACGTCAGCATCAGGTGGAGCCCTGCGGCCGCGCCGTGCACGGTGGCCTCCGGCAGATGGGCGCGGATGGCGGCGATCATCGCGTCCCGGCGGCGGCGGTGGCGGCGGCGCAGCAGCCGCAGGTGACGGTCGAGGTCGCCGGACTCCATCAGCCGGGCCAGCACCAGCTGGGGCAGCACCGGATTGCCGAGGTCGGCGAAACGCTTGGCGTCCACGACCGCCTCCCGCAGCCGGGCCGGGACCAGCAGCCAGCCGGTGCGCAGCGCGGGGGCGAGCAGCTTGGAGATGCTGCCCGCGTAGCAGACCCGGTCCGGCAGGGCGGCCCGCAGGGCCGGGACGGGCGGGCGGTCGTAGCGGTGCTCGGCGTCGTAGTCGTCCTCGATCACCAGGCCGCCCTCGACCGCCCAGCGCAGCAGTTCGCGCCGGCGGTCGCCGCCGAGGACGACACCGGTCGGATACTGGTGGGCGGGGGTGAGCAGGACGGCCGGCGCACCGGTGGCGCGCAGCGCGTCGACCCGGATGCCCTCGGCGTCGACCGGGACGGGCGGGGTGGCGGCGAGCCAGTGGGCGAGGTGCCGGCGGGCGCCGAGCGAACCCGGGTCCTCGACCGCGACCTCGTCGATGCCCACCCGGCCGAGGGCGCGGCCGAGCAGGGCGAGGGCCTGGGCCGTACCGGCGACGATCAGTACCTCGTCCGGGTCCGCTCGGATGCCCCGGTTGCGGGCCAGCCAGTGGGCGACGGCCCGGCGCAGCACCGGGGTGCCGCGTACGTCGCCGTAGCCGAGGTCGTGCGCGGCGAGGCCGTCGAGGACGGCGCGTTCGGCGCGCAGCCAGGCGGCCCGCGGGAAGGTCGCGAGGTCGGGCACGCCGGGAGTGAGGTCGATCCGGGCGGGGGTGGCGCGCAGCAGGTCGAAGACCTCGGAGTCGGGGTCGTCCCGGAACAGTGCCGAGGCCTCGCGGGGCGCCGCCGGCGCGGGCGGCCCGGCCGCCTCGGCGGGGGCCGCGACCACGACCGTGCCGCCCCGGCCTCGGCCGGCCAGCTGTCCCTCCTCGGCGAGGCGCTGGTAGGCGTCGGTCACCACGCCGCGGGAGACGCCGAGTTCGGCGGCCAGCACCCGGCTGGCGGGCAGCCTGGTCCCGGCCGGGAGCCGCCCGTCGGCGACGGCCTCGCGCAGTCGGTGGGCCAGCCAGTCGGTGAGGCCGCCGGGCGGGGCGTCGGCCGCGTCGAGCTGGAGGAAGTCGGCACCGGCGTCTTTGGACCGGTCGGGTGCCTCGGCTTTGGACCTGTTCACCGGACCATAGTGACGGCCAGGGTGGGGCCATGACCACGGAAACCCCCGGCACCACGCGAACGTCCGCCACGGAAACGCCCGCCACACCCGCGCCGACCGCGCCGGATCCCGGCCACGACTACGTCCACGGCTATTCCGACACCGAGGCGCGGCGCCTCGGCGACCAGGCCGACACCCTCGCCGAGCTGCTGCACGCGGGGACTGCCTACCCGCCGGGCAGCCGGGTGCTGGAGGCGGGCTGCGGGGTGGGGGCGCAGACCGTGCACCTGCTTGCCGCCAGTCCGGGGGTGCGGCTGACGGCGGCGGACCTCTCGGCGGAGTCGCTGGCCCGGGCCCGCGCCCGGGTGGCGGCGCAGGCACCCGGCGCGGACGTCAGCTGGCACCACGGCGACCTGCACCGGCTGCCGTTCCCGGACGGCTCCTTCGACCACGTCTTCCTCTGCTTCGTGCTGGAGCACCTGCCCGACCCGGCGGCCGGGCTGGCCGCGCTGCGCCGGGTGCTGAGGCCGGGCGGGACGATCACGGTGGTCGAGGGCGACCACGGGTCGGCCTTCTTCCACCCGGAGAGTCCGGCGGCCCGCCGCACCGTCGACCACCTGGTCCGGCTCCAGGCGCTGGCCGGCGGCGACGGCCTGCTCGGCCGCCGCCTGCACCCGCTGCTCACGGCGGCCGGGTTCGCACAGGTGACGGTCCGCCCGCGGACGGTCTACGCCGACGGCGCGCGCCCGGCCCTGGTGGAGGGGTTCACGCTGCGGACCTTCGTCGCCATGGTGGAGGCCGTCCGGGCGGAGGCACTGGCCGCCGGGCTGACCACCCCGGAGGAGTTCGACCGGGGCGTCGCGGAGCTGCGCCGCGCGGCCGAGCCGGGCGGGACGTTCCACTACGCCTTCTTCAAGGCGGTCGCCGTCAGGCCTTAGGCCGGACAGGGCGCCCAGCCGCGTCCGGGGCGCGGTCGTGGACGGGGGTCACGACCGCGCGCCGGACGGGCCCGCCCACCGCCGCCCACCGAGACCGCCGCCCACCGTTCACCGGGCACGTGAGGGTCACCTGAAGCCCCCCGCCCCGGCAGGGGTGTATCCAGCACCACCCCGAAGACGGCAGCGGGCATGATCGTTCATCGGGCCAGGCCCCGACAGGATCGTTCCCGTGACCAAGACCGCAGGCCAGCCCACCGAATCCGCCCCGCACCGCACCCGACGCGTCGCGCTGACCGTCGCCGCCGTCCTCCTGGCCGGCCTCGCCGCCCCCGCCACCGCGGGTGCCGCCACCGGCCGCGACCCGGGCGACGCGGACCCGGCGCCCGCCCGCTACACCCACCAGAGCCTGGACTGGCAGCCCTGCGCCCAGGAACCCACGCTGGACTGCGCCGCCATGGCCGCCCCGCGCGACTGGCACCACCCCGGCGTCGGGGCCGATCTGACCATCGCGGTCTCCCGGCACCGCGCCACCGACCAGGCCGAACGCAAGGGCACCCTGCTGATGGCGGCCGGCGGCCCCGGCGGCACCGGCCTCAGGCGCCCGGCCGGGCTCGCCGCCGACGCCCCGGCGCTCGGCGCGGCGTACGACATCGTGGGCTTCGACCAGCGCGGGGTCGGCGAGAGCACCAAGGCGGTCTGCCAGACCCAGGAGGAGTTCCAGGAGTTCCTGGCCGGCGACTACCGCGACCAGTCCCCCGCCGCGATCGACCGCGTGATCGCCAACTCGAAGAAGCTGGGCGCCAGTTGCCAGGAGCGCAGCGGCGATCTCATCCCCTTCCTGACCACCGAGCAGACGGCCCACGACATCGATCTGTTCCGCGGCCTGCTCGGCGAGCGCAAGATCGGCTACTACGGCCCGTCCTACGCCACGATGATCGGCGCCTACTACGCGACGCTCTTCCCCCACCGGGTCGAGCGGATGGTGCTGGACAGCAACATCGGCTTCGACAGCACCTGGGAGAAGTTCCAGCTGGGGCAGCCGATGAGCTTCCAGCGCCGCTTCGACGAGGACTTCGTGCCCTGGCTCGCGGCCCAGGACGCCGCCTACCACTGGGGCTCGACGCCGGAGCAGGTGCGGGCCCACTGGGAGCTGCGCCGGGCCGCGCTGCACGACTCCCCCATCGTCGAGGGCTCGTTGACGATCGGCCCCAACCAGCTGGACAGCATCGCGATGTCCGCGATCTACCGGGCGGCCGCCTTCCCCGACCTGGCCCGGCTGCTGGCCTCCGTCGACAACTGGCAGAGCCTCGACCCGGCCACCCGGGCGACGGTCGCGAAGGTCTTCAACAGCTATCTCAACCCGGAGTTCCTCGCCGAGTTCTTCTCGGTGACCTGCAACGACACCGCGTGGACGAAGGACCTGGACACCTGGGTCCGGCGCGGCGCCGAGAACACCGCCCGCTGGCCGCTGGCCGGCGCCCGGACGCTCGCCTTCGGTGCGGTCTGCGCCGCCTGGCCCGTCGCCCCGGCGCCCGAGGTCAAGGTGACCGGCGCCCATCTGCCGACCACGCTGATGCTCAACTCGGTGCACGACCCGGCGACCTACTACGAGGCGGCGCTCGGCGCCCACCGCGCGCTGCGCGGCTCGAAGCTGGTCACCGTCACCGGGAACGGCGACCACGGCCAGTACCCCACGTCCAACGCCTGCGTCACCGGCGTGGTCGAGCGCTACCTGCTGGCGGACACCGCTCCCGCGCGCGACCTCACCTGCGCCTCGGCGTAGACCGGTCGGCCCCGGTCGCGGTCAGCTCCCGGCCCCGACCCCGGTCAGCTCCCGGCCCCGGTCCGCAACCTGGCCCGGAGCCAGGCGAAACCGACGGCCAGGCCGGCGAAGCCGCCGACGGCGAGCTTGATCCCGGCCTTGGCGACGATCCAGCCGATCCACGGGACGTTCCACCCCAGCCAGTGGAACACGGCCAGCAGCACCGCGGCACCGAAGACTGCGGCGAGCACGGTGACCACCACGGCGGGGGGGGGGGGGGGCGCGCCCCGGGCGGCCCGGGGGGGCCCCCCCCCCCCGGCGCGCCGCGCCCGGGGCCCCCCCCCCCCCCCCCCCGAGGGGGA
>NZ_JBHTWX010000198.1:0-6283 GCF_042792155.1 Kitasatospora sp. NPDC056651
ACTGTACTCCGGGGGGTTTGGGCGGCCCCCCCCGGGGGGCCGGCCGGGGGGGGGGCCGGGCCCCGCGGCCTTCCCCCGCCGCTCCGGGCGCGCCGTCGGTCATCGCGGCGACGGCCCCGCTCAGACGGCCCTCTCGGCGAGGGTGTGGGCGACGAGGGCGTTGGCGTGGCCGTGGCCGAGTCCGTGGTCGGCCTTGAGCCAGGCGACGAGTTCCATGTGCCTGGTGAGCGGGGAGGTGCGGATGAGGTCCTTCCACTCCTCGATCGGGCGGCCGTACTTCTTCTCGATCGACGGGAAGTAGGAGGCGGGGCCCTTCACGGCGGCAGCGGCGGTGGCGCTCATCAGCGTGGTCCTCTCGGCAGAGCGAAGCGGTGCGGTCACGGGGGTGGACCGTGACCGCACCGCGAACTCATCGCCCCCGCCGGGTGACCCGCGTCACACCCCGGCGGTGGCCCGGCCGCGGCGGCGCCGGCCGGTGGGCGGGGTGGGGTCGGCGTCCCAGGCGGCGACGGGGTTGCCGAGCCAGCGGGTGGCGCCGGGGACGTTCTCGCCGCGCATGACCAGGGAGGCGGGGCCGACGGTGGTGTCCGCCCCCAGCGAGGAGTTGAGCAGGACGATGGAGTGCGGGCCGGTGGTGGAGCCGGCCGCGAGGTGGACGGGGCCCAGCCGCATGACGCGGTCGTGGAAGAGGTGGGTCTGCAGGACGGTGCCGCGGTTGACGCTGGCTCCGGCGCCGACGGTGATCAGGTCGGTCTCGGGCAGCCAGTGGGTCTCGCACCACACGCCGCGTCCGATCCTCGCGCCGAGGCTGCGCAGCCACGCGTTGTGGTACGGGGTGCCGGTGATGGTATGGCCGCCGAAGGGCATGGCGAGTTCCTCGACGAAGGTGTCGTAGAGCTCGTTGCGCCACACGAAGGAGGACCAGAGCGGGTGTTCGGCCACCCGGAAGCGGCCGACGAGCAGCCACTTGGCGGCGGTGGTGACGGCGCAGGCGGTGACGGCGGCGGCGGTCAGGACGAGGCCGGCGGCGCCGAGGGCGGTGCTCAGCCCGTAGTCGTCGCGCAGTTCCTGGAGGGTGGCGAGGACGAGGTCGCCGAGCAGGGCGGCGAGGACGATCGGCAGCAGCCGGCACAGTTCGACGCCGGCGCGCGCCCACATCAGGCGCCGGGGCGGGTCGTAGGTGCGGGCCTCACCTCCGGTGTCGGCGACGCGGGGCAGCGCGAAGGCGGGGCGTCCGAGCCAGGAGGAGCCTTCGGGGGCGTGGGCGGGGGTGTCGGACAGGACGCCGACGAGGGAGTTGTCGGGCAGGTGGCGGCCGGGGCCGACGATGCCGGAGTTGCCGACGAAGGAGCGGCGTCCGACGTGGGCGGGGCCCAGGTGCAGCCAGCCGCCGCGCAGTTCGTAGGGGGCGATGAGGGTGTCGTCGGCGAGGAAGGCGCCGTCGTCGACCCGCATCAGGCCGGGCAGGGCGAGCACGGTGGAGGCTTCGACGCGCCGTCCGACCCGGGCGCCGAGCAGGCGCAGCCACACCGGGGTGAACAGGCTGGCGTAGAAGGGGAAGAGGGTGCGCCGGGCGGTGTCGCTGAGGCGGCTGACGGCCCAGGCGCAGAAGGCGGTGCGGCCGGTGGCGGGGTGGAAGCCGGGGCGCAGCGGGCGGGACAGGAGGCGGACCAGGAGCGCTATGAGGGTGGCGTAGCAGGCGATGGTGAGGGCGGCCAGGGGGATGGTGGCGGGCAGGAGTTGGACGAGGGCGCCGGCCAGGGTGGTGTCGGCGTCGATCATCGGGTAGACGATGGTGAGGGCGGGCAGGGCGGCGAGGATGGGGATGAGGCCGAAGACGGCGAAGCCGGCGCCGTAGGCGAGGTTCCAGGCGCGGGTGGCCGGGGCGGGGGTGGTGGGCCAGTCGGCGGGGGCTTCGGTGGCGGGGCGGGCCGGGGAGCCGGTCCAGTGTTCGCCGGGCGGGACGGGGGTGGTGGCGGTGACGCAGGAGCCGGGGGCGATCTCGGCGCGGGCGCCGATGCGGGCGCCGGGCATCAGGGTGGCGCGGTGGCCGATGCGGGCGCCGTCGCCGATGTCGAGGTGGCCGAGGTGGAGGGTGTCGCCGTCGAGCCACCAGCCGGCGAGGTCGGCTTCGGGTTCGATGGAGGCGTGGGCGCCGATGCGGGCGAGGCCGGTGACGGGGGGCAGGGTGTGGAGGTGGACGCCGGGGCCGACGCGGCAGCCGAGGGCGCGGGCGTAGCGGGTGGCCCAGGGGGTGCCGGCGAGGGCGGCGGTGCCGAAGAGGGCGGTGTAGCGTTCGGCGGCCCACAGGCGCAGGTGGACGTGGCCGCCGCGGGGGTGGCTGCCGGGGCGGATGCGGGCGGTGAGCAGGCGGGCGCCGGCGGCGGCGAGCAGGGTGCGGCCGGGGGCGCTGTAGAGGAGGAGGAGTCCGGCGCCGACGGGCCACCAGGAGCTGTGGGGGGCCCAGTTGAGGTTGCTGCCGGTGAGGTTGTCGAGGGCGATCAGGGCGAGGATCCAGCGCAGTCCGGCGAGGGAGAACATGCCGAGGAGCAGGAGGGTCTGCCAGAGGCCGGCGCTGCGGGGGGTGCGGCGTACGGTGCGGCGGGTGGTGGTGGTGGGGGTGTCGGGGGCGGGGCCGGTGCTGTCGAGGTGGGCGGCGAGGTCGGTGAGGACGGGGTGGGCGTACAGGTCGGCGACGGAGACGCCGTTGTGGCGGGTGCGCAGTTCGGAGACGAGGCGGGCGGCGGTGAGGCTGGAGCCGCCGAGGGCGAAGAAGTCGTCGTGCGGGCCGGGGGTGGTGCCGAGCAGGCGCTCCCAGTGGGTGGCGAGCCGGCCGGCGGTGCCGTCCAGGGTCTCGGTGGGGGAGGCGGTCGCGGTGGTGGTCAGGGGCCAGGGCAGGGCGTTTCGGTCGACCTTGCCGGAGGTGCGGGTGGGGAGGTCCTCGACGAGGGCGAGGACGGGGACCAGGGGGGCGGGCAGGCGTTCGAGCAGGTGGCGGCGGGCGGCGGTGAGGTCGGGGTGGGTGCCGGGGTGGGCGACGAGGTAGCCGACGAGGAGGTCGGCGCCGGCGGGGGTCTTGCGGACGGCCGCGGCGGCGGCGCGCACGCCGGGCAGGGACTGGAGGGCGGCGTCGATCTCGCCGAGTTCGATGCGGCGGCCGCCGAGTTTGACCTGGTCGTCGGCGCGGCCGAGGAAGACGAGGCCTTCGGGGTCGTTGCGCACGAGGTCGCCGCTGCGGTAGACGCGGGGTGAGGTGAGGGCGGGGTGGGCGCTGAACTTCTCGGCGTCCTTGGCGGGGTCGAGGTAGCGGGCGGTGCCGACGCCGGTGATGAGCAGTTCGCCGTTGGCGTGCCAGGGGACGGGGTGTCCGGCCTGGTCGACGACGGCGATCTCCCAGCCGTCGAGGGGGGTGCCGATGCGGACGGGGTGGCCGGGGAGCATGCGGGCGGCGGTGGCGACGACGGTGGTCTCGGTGGGGCCGTAGGTGTTCCAGAACTCGCGGCTCTCGGTGGCGAGGCGTTCGACGAGTTCGGCGGGGCAGGCCTCGCCGCCGACGATGATCAGGCGCACGGCGTCCAGGCATTCCTGGGGCCACAGGGCGAGCAGGGTGGGGACGGTGGAGACGGCGGTGACGCGCCGGGTGACGAGCCAGGGGCCGAGGTCGGTGCCGGCCTTGACGAGGGCGCGGGGGGCGGGGACGAGGCAGGCGCCGTGGCGCCAGGCGAGCCACATCTCCTCGCAGGAGGCGTCGAAGGCCACCGAGAGGCCGGCCAGGACGCGGTCGCCGGGGCCGAGGGGGCGGTGGGTGAGGAAGATGCGGGCTTCGGCGTCGACGAAGGCGGCGGCGGAGCGGTGGGTGACGGCGACGCCCTTGGGGCGGCCGGTGGTGCCGGAGGTGAAGATGATCCAGGCGTCGTCGGCCGGGGTGGGCCAGGCCGGGGAGCCGGAGGGGTGGACGGCGTTCGAGGTGTGCAGGGCGCGGCCGGCGCCGAGGACGGCGCAGACGGCGGCGTCCTGCCAGATCATCTCGGCGCGTTCGTCGGGGTCGTCGGCGTCGACGGGGACGTAGGCGGCTCCGCAGCGCAGGACGGCGAGGATGGCGACGTAGAGGTCGGCGGTGCCGGAGGGGATGCGCACCCCGACGCGGTCGCCGCGGCCGATGCCGTGGCCGGCCAGCTGTCCGGCGAGGGTGTCGACCTCGTGGAGCAGGGCGCGGTAGTCGAGGACGGTGTCGCCGGTGTCGAGCGCGGGCGCGTGGGGGTGCGCGTCGGCGGTGGCGGCGATGATGTCGAGCAGGCTGCGCGGGTGGGCCGGCTGGGCCACCGGCCAGCCGGCCGCGGGGCCCGGCTGGGGGCGGTGCAGCGTGCCTGGGCCGGCCGTTTCGTGGCGTGCGTCCATGGATGGGTTCCTTGGCTCCGGGGGGTCCTGGGGGCGCGTACGGGTGCGACGCCGGGTGACGGGGTCGTCACCGGCTGGGGAGCGCCCACTCACCATGACTCCGCTGGGAGTCGGCTGGATGCAGTGAGGGTGCGATCAAAGGAAATTCTCATCACTGATGCCGTCACCGATGCCGCAAAGGCCGACAACGGTACGAATCGAATGACATTTCGCTGGTTTTCGATCGTTGGCGCTGGTGAAGAGTAATCGCCGAATGCCGGAGCGACACAACGGGCGAGGGAAGAGTGAGGGACACCATGGCGTCCGGAACAGTACGGGTACTGAGTCGACCGCTACCGAATCAGGGGATTTTGGTCGGGTTATCGGCCTGTTCACGGTTTTCCCATCTTCGTGTGGGAGCCTTTCGCACCCGCCGCCGCGGCCCCTTCCTGTGAGCGGGCTGGGCAAGGATGCCATGGACTGTGATTTCACTGACAGCGGCGGCCCGCGCGGCGGGGGCGCGCTCGTCTGGTACGTGGCGTACGGCTCGAACCTGCACGCCGCCCGCCTGGCCCGCTACCTGCGCGGCGGGCGCCCGGCGGGTGCGGCGCGCGCGTGCCCGGGCTGCCGCGACCGGCGACCGCCGCGCCGCACGGTGGCCGCCGTGCTGCCGGGCACGCTGTACTTCGCCGGGCGCTCGCTGACCTGGGGCGGCGGATCGGCCTTCTACGACCCGGCCGTAACCGGCGAAGTCCCGTGCCGGGCCTATCTTCTGACGCTTGGTCAGTTCAGTGACGTCGCCGCCCAGGAGATGTTCCGCTCCCCCGGCGCCGACCTCGACCTGACCCGGGTGCTCGCCGACGGGCGCGCCGAGCTGGGCCCGGGCCGCTACGAGACCCTGCTGTGCGCCGGCGAGCGGGACGGCCATCCGCTCCTGACCTTCACCGCCCCCTGGGGCGTGGCCGGCGCCGAACTCGCCGCCCCTTCCGCCCCCTATCTGCGCCATCTGGCCGCGGGCCTGGCCGAGTCGCACGGCTGGGGGCCCTGGCGTGCGGCCGGCTACCTCGCCACCCGTCCGGGTGCGGCCGGGCGCTGGACGCCGGGCGCGGTGGCGGCGCTGGCGGAGCGAACGGCGAGGCTCCCGCGGCCGCCGTGAACGGCCTCGGCCCGAGCGGCGGTTCGCCGGTCGGGCCGAGGCCGTCCGGGACTTCGGGCGCTCAGCTCCGGTACATGCCGACCTCGTAGGAGCCGGCGGGGTGGCGGAGCATCACATTGGCCCGGTTGAAGGCGTTGATCATCGCGATCACGCACACCAGCGCCGCGAGCTGCTCCTCGTCGTAGTGCTTGGCGGCCTCCGCCCACGCCTCGTCGCCCACCCCGCCGGCCGCGTCCGCGATCCGGGTGCCCTGCTCGGCGAGTTCCAGCGCGGCGCGCTCGGCCTCGGTGAACACCGTGGCCTCGCGCCACGCCACGACCAGGTTCAGGCGCACCGGGTCCTCCCCGGCGTGGACGGCCTCCTTGAAGTGCATGTCGACGCAGACGCCGCAGCCGTTGATCTGGCTGACGCGCAGCCGCACCAGCTCCTGGACGGCGAGCGGCAGGGCCGACTCGGCGATGGGCCGGTCGGCCGCGGCGAGGTGCTTGATGACCTTGCCCATGAGCGGGCTGGCGAAGGGGTCGAGGCGGGGTTCCATGGCGGGTGCTCCTCGGTCGGTGTCCGTTGCTGCCCTTGAGACCGGACGGCCCGCCGCTTTGTGACATCCCCCGCCGCGACCCTCCCCGTGACCCGCGCCGCAGCCCGCACCGGGCACCGCGACGGGCACCGCGACGGCCCGGGTCCGCCAAGGCCGGGCCCGGGGCGTCGCGGCGGCCGGGGGAGGGGGGGGTTGACACGGCGGTCGCCCCG
>NZ_JBHTWX010000199.1:0-6167 GCF_042792155.1 Kitasatospora sp. NPDC056651
GCCCGCAGCCGGGTGCGGGCATCGCGCGGCGGACTTCCTTCCGGACGGCCCGGCAGCGAGCGGCCCCGGTAGCGGACGGCCTCAGTAGCGGACGGCCTTGACCACCACGGGGGTCAGGTTCAGGTCGGCCGGCTGCCTGCTGAAGGCGACGGGCTGGGCCTTGCCGTTCGCCGGGACGTTCTCGGCGCCGACCACGGAGCTGTCCGCGGCCCTGCCGGAGGCATCGACGAAGTCGACCTCCACCGCGTAGGAGGCCGGGTTGGGCCCCGGGTTCTGCACGGTGACGACCACCGCGTTCAGGCCGCCGGTGTTCTGCCGCGCGATGCCGGTGATGGTGACGTCCCCCTGGGCGTTGCCGCCGTCCGCCACCCCGCTGAGCACCGAAGCGGCCTTCTCCCGGGTCATCGCCTGCTGCGCCGAGACGGACGCCTCGAACGCGGAGGCCGCGGCGGAGTTGGAGGCCACGGCCGCCTCGGAGGCCGCCGACGCCGAGGCCGCCGCGGCCGATGCCGAGGCCAGCAGCGACTCCGCGGCGGAGGCGATCGCCGAGGGCGGCTCGCCGGAGAAGGCGCCCGCGTTGGGCGAGGCGGCCGGCGAGCCGCCCGCCGTGCCCGACGGAGTGCTGCCGCACGCCGCGAGCACGGCGATGCCGGCGGCGGCCACGATCAGCGCGACCGTGCGCTGGGGCGTCCACCGCCGGGCCGGCCGCCGGTCACCGCCCGTGGGGTGCCCGGGCGGCGGACGGTGGCCGGATCGGCCGGGGCTGGGGGGACTGTGGAGTTCACGCACCGAGGATCCCTCTCCTGGTCGGGGGTCGGCGGCCGAGGGGCCCGTACGTCCCCATGCTTGGCAACAACTCGCTCCACAGCGACAGCTCCTGACCCGTCCGAGTGGGCGGGCCCGCGCGGCGGCGGCCCGATGGGGGACCGGACTGGGCCGGACGAGGCCGGACGAGGCCCGAGGGCAGGCCGTCTCAGGAACCTCAGGAACCTCCCGGGCGCACGAGCGCCCCGGCGCTTCCCGACGGAACGCGCCGCGGCGTCGAGGACGCCCCGGGCGTGCGCGAGCACCGCGCACGCCCGGGCACGACTCAGGCGGTGGCCGCCTCGGCACCCTCCGCGTCCTGGGTGGGAACGGCCCGCAGCTGCGGAGCGGGCGGCGCCGGGATGACGGCGGCGACGGCGGCCGCGATCAGGGCGACGACGCAGCCGATCACCAGGCCGACCCGGAAGCCGCCCTCCGAGGGCAGGGTGTGCCCGCCCAGGGTGACGGTCATCTGCGACAGCACCACGCCCATCACGGCGGCCGAGACCGAGGTGCCCAGCGAGCGCATCAGGGTGTTGAAGCTGTTCGCCGAGGCCGTCGAGGACAGCGGCACCGCGCTCATGATCAGCGCGGGCATCGCGCCGTAGGCCAGGCCGACGCCGCTGTTGCAGACGATCGTCACGACCAGCACGCCCCAGGTGGAGCCCATCAGGACCAGCGCCAGCCCGTACCCGACGGCGATCGTCAGCGCCCCGGCGGCCAGGGTGAACTTCGGGCCGCGCGCCGCCGACAGCTTGCCGCCCAGTGGCGAGACGACCATCATCATCAGCCCGCCGGGCGCCATCCACAGGCCCATGGCGAGCATCGACTGCCCCAGCCCGTAGCCGGTGGCCTCGGGCAGCTGGAGCAGCTGCGGCACGATCAGCGCCTGGGCGTACATGCCGAAGCCGACCAGGACGGAGGCCAGGTTGGTCAGCAGCACCCGGGGGCGCGCGGTGACCCGCAGGTCCACCAGCGGGTCGGTGACGCGCAGCTCCCAGCGGGCCCAGAGCATCAGGATCGCGGCGGAGGCGGTGAACAGGCCGAGGGCCCGGGTGCTGCCCCAGCCCCAGTCGCCGCCCTTGGAGACGGGCAGCAGCAGGCAGACCAGGCCGAGGCTCAGGCCGATCGCACCGACGTAGTCGAAGCGTCCGCCGGCCGGGCGCCGGTCGGCCGGGGCGGGGACGACGACCCAGAGCATGCCGATGATCACCACGGTCAGCACGGCGGTGCCCCAGAACAGCACCCGCCAGCTGGCGTAGTCCGCGACACCGGCCGCGATCGGCAGGCCGAGGCCGCCGCCGATCCCCATCGACGCGCTGACCAGCGCGATCGCCGAACCGAGCCGCTCGGGCGGCAGCACGTCACGCAGCAGGCTGATGCCGATCGGCACCAGGCCCATGCCCATGCCCTGCAACGCCCGGCCGGCGACCATCGGCACCAGGGAGTCGGCCACCGCGCACAGCACCGAGCCGAGCAGCAGCGGTACGCAGGAGGCGATGAGCATCGTCCGCTTGCCGAGCAGGTCACCGAGGCGGCCGCTGATCGGGACGAAGACGGCGGCGGACAGCAGGGTCGCGGTGATGACCCAGGAGGCGTTGGAGGGGCTGGTGTGCAGGAGCTGCGGCAGCTGGCTGATCAGCGGGGTGACCAGGGTCTGCATGATCGCGGCGACGGTGCCGGTGAAGGCGAGCGTCGCCACGATCGGACCGGTGCGGCGGGCGGGGGCGGGGCCGTTGATGACGGGCCTCCTCGACGATCGAGGGGAACAGGTGATGTGCGACTTGCACATCATGTGCGGATTGCACATAAGCATCAGAGTACACACGATGTGCGCCATGCACATCGAATGCAAGCTGCACATTTCTGGCATACTGAACGGTGATCCATGAAGAAACCGCAGGTCAACGCGGTGATGAAGGGACCTCGCCATGGCCAGCCCCACGCACCGGGTCGCACTCGAATTCCTGGTGTTCGCCCGGCACCGCGACCTGAACCAGGTCGACAACCGCCGCCCCGAGGGCAGCCAGCTCGAACGCGGTGCGTACATCCTGCTCAGCCGCGTCGACGCCGAGGGACCCATGTCCATCGGGCAGCTGAGCGACGCCTTCGGCCTGGACGTCTCCACGCTCAACCGGCAGACGGCGGCACTCACGGGCGCGGGACTGCTCGAACGCATCCCGGACCCGGACGGCGGTATCGCCCGCAAGTTCCGGCTGACGGACGAGGGCCGGCGGCGGCTGGGCGAGGAGCGCGAGGCGCACGTCCGGGCGCTCGACCTCGTGATGGCGGACTGGCCGGAGGAGGACATCGCCTCCTTCGCCGGCTTCCTGCGGCGCTTCAACCTCGGCATCGAACGGCTCGACGGACGGCCCTGGCCCCGGGACTGAGCCCACGCGGACGGGGACGGCGGGGCCGGCGGGGCCGGCGGGGACGCTCCAGCCGGGGGCGGTGCCGGGAGCGGCCGTCTCGGCCTCGCGGACGAGGGCGACCAGCCGGGCGTTCGCGGGGGCGGTGAGGCCGTGGCGCTCGGCGAGGGCGACGACCTCACCCGTCGAAGAGGCCGCCGACGTCAGGCACGCCCGCTTCCGCCGGACCGGAAGGCCCGCACGTGCCACGGGGTGAGGAGAAAGGCTGCCAGGCCGCACACGGTGCTCACGACGGCGATGCCCCAGCACGGAAGGCTGTCCGGCGACTGACCGGTCCACTCCCACCACCGGACACGGCCCGCACTGTCCGCCCCCAGATACGTGAGCGGAAAGATCGTGCCGACCGGGATGATCCAGGACAGCTTCCGGCCGAAGATCCGACCGGACAGCAGCGCGAGACCGAACCAGATCACGCAGGCCCGCGCCAGCACGATCGCGAGGTCGGCTCCGGACGCGAAGAACTCGGTGCCACCGACCAGCGCCACGGACACGCCACCCGCGATCAGCGCGTGCCAGATCTCATAGGCCCGCAGCTTCGGGCCGGCGACGAGTTCGAACTGGTCCATGCGACTGTTCAGGCTGCCCGCCGCGAGCGCGGCGAACGCGATGGGCAGTTCCCGGCGCATCGGGACGCCGGTCATTCCTCCGGGGCCGCCTCCCGGAAGAGCCAGCACCTGCGACCCGAAGAAGGCGCTGACGGCGGTCAGCACGATCAGACCCACGACGAGCGCCAGGAGCTGGTGCGCGCGGGCGTAGCGCAGGAAGGACCCGGCCTGCGAACCCCGGTTCTCCTCAGCCGCAGTAGGCATGCTGAATCTTGTCAATCCGCTGCTTCGCCCATTCCAGTTGGATCTGCTCGGGTCGGTGGATCACCTGCGCGATGGCGTCCAGATCCACCCCCGGCGGGCCACCGTGCATCTCGGGGGGCCGGCCGCCTCCGAAGATGCGCATCGCCAGCCACATCATGAGCTCCCCGCTGGACTGGACGTAGTCCTGGGTGAATCGGGCTCCGTCAGGCAGCGGGCAGTTCTTCGGCCGGGATGCGGTCAGGATGCTTCCGGCCAGTGACTGGGCCGGATCCCACATGGATCCTTCCAGGATGTAGAAGTCCTCGAAGCGGTACTGCTCGTCACTCCGGAGGCCCTTCTCGTAGAAGGCGTCGGGAATCACGAACAGGCCCTGGGGGAGCTGCCTCACCCGCTCACCCATCGCCTCGGCCTGCGAGAGGTACTTCCGGTCGTCGGGCCACAGGCAGAGTGCGGGCGCGCCGGAGGTGCACAGCGGCTTGCCCGGCGCGGCACGGTCCACCTGGACGGGCCGCGTGGCGACCAGTCCGGCGCCGGCCACGACCAGCGCGAGGCAGCAGACGACCGTCCCCGTCCGACGTGCGGGGTTGGGCCAACCGCCTTCCGTCGCCAGCGGGGACCGCCTGGTGAGCGTCACCGCGACGAGGAAGGCCGCCAGGGCCAGCGCGCTCCGCGCGAGGACCGCCGGCAGGGACGCGGCGGTGAACGGGTTCCCCGCGAGCACATAGAGGCCGAGTGACGTCGGGTCGCCGAGCCAGGCGATGGCGATCAGTGAGCCGAGCCCGACGAGCACCGGTGCGGTGAACTGCGTCCGCGACCACGAGCCGACCAGGTGCCCCGCACTCGCGAAGGTGACCAGCAGCGCGGCCCCGAGGACCAGGTAGCCGGGCCAGAGGAAACCGGGTCCGGCCGTCGACCAGCTGGTGGCGGCCGCCACCAGGACACCGACGAGGTAGGCGCCCAGGCCGTAGGTGAGCGTCGAGGACAGCTGTGCCGCCTGGATCTGCCAGGAGGGCCGGGAGGCGGAGTCCATCTGGTCGTGGAGGTTGTGGCGGGCGGAACGCCCACCCGCCCAGGCGGCCGCCGCGGCCAGCACCGGAGCGAAGTAGAACGACGGGATCTGCGCCTGGACGCTCGTCTGGGCCCACTCGCCGATCCACCACCGGCTACGGCCGAAGAGGGCCGCGAGATCGAGTGCGACCAGCAGCGGGAACCACCAGCGGAGCGGTGAGCGGCGCAGCTCCACCAGGTAGGGCTTCATCGGGCACCACCCGACCGGCCGGCGAGCGCGGCCATGTAGCCGCGTTCGAGGGGCGTGTCCCCGGGGGTGCCCACCGGTACCGGCAGTTCGCCCAGCTCCTGCGGGGTGCCCCGGAACACGAAACCACCGGACGCCATGACCGCGACCTCGTTGCAGACCGCCGCCACGTCCTCGACCAGGTGGGTGCTGAGCACCACCGCCGTGTCGTCCAGGGACCGGATGAGCTCGCGGAACTCCAGTCGTTGCGCGGGATCCAGGCCGACGGTGGGCTCGTCGAGCAGGACCAGGCCGGGGGACCCGACGATGGCTGCGGCGATGCCGGCCCGGCGCACCATTCCGCCGGACAGGGACTTCATCCGCGCGTTCATGCGGTCGCCCAGGCCGACCCGCTCGATCACCGCCATGGAGTCACGGTCCGCTCGGGAGGACGGGACCTGGCGCAGCCACGCGTTGTAACGGACGAAGTCGTAGACCGTGAACGCCGGCAGGTATCCGAAATCCTGTGGAAGGAAACCGATCTGACGCCGCGCGATGCGTGCGGTCTTCTCCGACACGACCTGCTGGTCGCGGATCTCGACCGTCCCGGAGCGCGGTGGCGCGATCGTCGCCAGGGTACGCAGCAGTGTCGTCTTGCCGGCCCCGTTCGGGCCGAGCAGCGCGAACACGCCGGTGCCGATTTCGAGATCGAGCCCCGAAATGACGGTCTTCTTCCCGTAGCCCTGCTTCAATCCGGATATCCGGACTACCGAACCCACAGCTTTTCCTTTCATGCACGGGCCGTGTGCCGCAGGGCGCCCTGCGGGCCACCGCCCCCAACCCCCCCGAATTAAGTGGGTAAGGCGGATTTTTCCCTGGAGTAGGAGTTAG
>NZ_JBHTWX010000200.1:0-4493 GCF_042792155.1 Kitasatospora sp. NPDC056651
GGCCGGGGTCAGACCCCGGCCCGGGCCTCCGGCACGTGCGCCGCCCCGCCGTGCCGGCGGCGCAACTCGGCGGTGATCTCGGCCAGTTCACCGTCCGGCAGCAACGGCAGCATCATCGCGACGCCCTGGAGCAGTCCACCGAGCAGGAAGGTGGTGTCGGGCGTCGCGGCGACCAGGCCGCGCACCTCGGCCACCTCGCCGGCCGCCACCGCCTCGATCAGCTGGGCGGCGTTCGCGGTCTCCTCGTCCACGTCGACCGCGCCCGTGTCGTGCGGGGCGCGCCGCGCCATCGCCCGCAGCACCCGGTCCCCGACCTCGGGGGCGTACGCCTTGCGGACGGCCTCGGCGGCGATCCAGGTGAGCAGGGTGGCCACCTCGCGCTCGGCGTGCTCCGCGAGCAGCAGGTCCAGCTCCGTGTCGAACGCGAGCTGGTTCCCGTGCCGGAAGGCGAGCAGCAGGGCCGCCGCCCTGGCCTTGGCCTCCTCGACCGCCTCGGCAGGCAGTTCGTCGGCCAACTCCTCGGTCACCACCACGCCGTGCCCTCCCGTCCGTCGCTCAGCTGGAACGCTCAGCGGAAACGCCCATTCGGAAACTCCGTGCACACGGTACACAGCGGACCTGGAAACTTCCGCGAACGCGCGCGGGCAAGACCGGAATCAATTCGCTCGGAATAGGACCTCACCCGGTCGCAGGATGATAATTCGCCGGAAGGGAGCAATGTTGCTGGGCTATTAGGCGTAGGGAAAGCGACCCGGGAAGCGCGGCCCGGAACCGAACCCGAACCGGCCCGGAAAAAGCCGAGGGGCCGCACCCCGCGCGTCGCGGAGTACGGCCCCTCGGTGGAACCGGCGGCTCAGCCCTGCGGCAGCGCCGCGAGCTGGGCGGTGATCCGGGCGATGTCGGCCTCGGCGGCCTCCTGACGGCCACGGATCTTGGCGACCACCTCGTCCGGCGCCTTGGCGAGGAACGCCTCGTTGCCGAGCTTGGCGGTGGTCTGGGCCTTCTCCTTCTCGGCGGCCGCGAGGTCCTTGGCCAGGCGCTTGCGCTCGGCCGCGACGTCGATGGTGCCGGAGAGGTCCAGCGCGACGGTCGCGCCGGCGACCGGCAGCGAGGCGGTGGCCGCGAAGCCCTCCTCGGGGACGGTCAGCCGCAGCAGCGAGCGGATCGCGTCCTCGTGGACGGCCAGCACGGTGCCGGCCAGCTCCAGCTGGGCCGGAACCCGCTGCGCCGGCTGGAGGCCCTGGTCCGAACGGAACCGGCGGACCTCGGTGACCACCTGCTGGAGCGTGGCGATCTCCGACTCGGCGGCCGCGTCACGGTAGCCGCTGTCCTTCGGCCACTCGGTGACGACCAGCGACTCGGCGCCGGTGAGCGCCGTCCACAGCGCCTCGGTGACGAACGGGACGACCGGGTGCAGCAGCCGCAGCGTGACGTCCAGGACCTCGCCGAGCACCCGGCGCGAGGCGTCCGCCTGCGGGCCGCCCTTGGCCAGGGTCGTCTTGGAGAGCTCGACGTACCAGTCGAAGACCTCGTCCCAGGCGAAGTGGTACAGCGCGTCGGTGGCCTTGGCGAACTGGAAGTCGTCGTAGAGCGCGTCCACCTCGGCGACGGTGGCGTTCAGCCGCGACAGGATCCAGCGGTCGACCGCGGTCAGCTCCTCCGGCGCGGGCAGCGGGCCCTCGACGGTGGCGCCGTTCATCAGCGCGAAGCGGGTCGCGTTCCAGATCTTGTTGCAGAAGTTGCGCGAGCCCTTGACCCAGTCCTCGCCGATCGGCACGTCGGCGCCCGGGTTGGCGCCGCGGGCCAGGGTGAAGCGGACGGCGTCGGCGCCGTAGGCGTCCATCCAGTCCAGCGGGTCCACCGCGGTGCCGGAGGACTTCGACATCTTCTTGCCGAACTCGTCGCGCACCAGACCGGTCAGGGCGACCGTCTTGAACGGCGCCTGACCGTCCATCGCGTACAGGCCGAACATCATCATCCGGGCGACCCAGAAGAAGATGATGTCGTGGCCGGTCACCAGGACGTCGGTCGGGTAGAACTTCTCCAGGTCGGTGGTCTTCTCCGGCCAGCCGAGCGTGGAGAACGGCCACAGGCCGGAGGAGAACCAGGTGTCCAGGACATCCGGGTCCTGGTGCCAGCCCTCGCCCGTCGGCGGCTGCTCGTCCGGTCCGACGCAGACGACCTCGCCCTCGGGGCCGTACCAGACCGGGATCCGGTGGCCCCACCAGAGCTGGCGCGAGATGCACCAGTCGTACATGTTGTCGACCCAGTCGAAGTAGCGGCGCTCCAGCTCCTTCGGGTGGATCTCCACCTTGCCGTCGCGGACGGCGTCTCCGGCGGCCTTGGCCAGCGGCTCGACCTTGACCCACCACTGGAGCGACAGCCGCGGCTCGACCACCGTGTGGCAGCGCGAGCAGTGGCCCACGGCGTGCATGTACGGACGCTTCTCGGCGACGATCCGGCCCTGCTCGCGCAGCGCGCCGACGACCGCCGAACGGGCCTCCATCCGGTCCATGCCGAGGAAGGGGCCGTGCACGGTGATCGCGCCGCGCTCGTCCATGACCGTCAGGTTGGGCAGGTCGTGGCGCTGGCCGATCGCGAAGTCGTTCGGGTCGTGCGCCGGCGTCACCTTGACGGCGCCGGTGCCGAACTCCGGGTCGACGTGCTCGTCCGCGATGACCGGGATCTCCCGGTCGGTCAGCGGCAGCTTGATGGTGCGGCCGACCAGGTGCTTGTAGCGCTCGTCCTCGGGGTGGACGGCCACCGCGGTGTCGCCCAGCATCGTCTCGGCCCGGGTGGTGGCGACGACGATCGAGTCGTCACCCTCGCCGTAGCGGATCGAGACCAGCTCGCCCGGCGTCTCCTCGTGCTCGACCTCGATGTCGGACAGCGCGGTGAGGCAGCGCGGGCACCAGTTGATGATGCGCTCGGCGCGGTAGATCAGGCCGTCGTCGAAGAGGCGCTTGAAGATGGTCTGGACGGCCTGGGACAGGCCCTCGTCCATGGTGAAGCGCTCGCGCGACCAGTCCACGCCGTCGCCGAGGCGGCGCATCTGGCCGAGGATGCGGCCGCCGTAGCTCTTCTTCCACTCCCAGACCTTCTCGACGAAGGCCTCCCGGCCCAGGTCGTGCCGGGACAGGCCCTCCTCGGCGAGCTGCTGCTCGACCTTGTTCTGGGTGGCGATGCCGGCGTGGTCCATGCCCGGCAGCCAGAGCGTCTCGAAGCCCTGCATGCGCTTGCGGCGGGTCAGCGCGTCCATCAGCGTGTGCTGGAAGGCATGGCCCAGGTGCAGGACGCCGGTGACGTTCGGCGGGGGGATGACGATCGTGTACGCGGGCTTGTCGCTCTTCGCGTCCGCGGTGAAGTACCCACGGTCCACCCAGCGCTCGTACAGCTCGCCCTCTACGTCCGCGGGGGTGTAGGTCGTCGGGAGGGTGGCTGCTTCGTCCCCGGCAAAGGTGCTCACGGGGCGCTGGTTCGTCGTGTCGGTCACGACGCACAGTTTACGTAACCGGGGCGAGGGTCACGAACCGCTTTCGGTCCGCGGGCCGCCCTCACCACGGCCGGGCACCGTGCGGTAGCGTGCGCGGGCCCTGGTCCGGTCGGCCGGAACGACTTCACACCACCGGGCCGTCCTCAACGCCACGAAAGTTTCCACGTGACCGACCAGACCCCCTACGGTGCCCCGGCGCCGTCCTCGAACCCGCCCTACGGCGCGCCCGTGCCGCCGCAGGCCCCGTACGGCCAGCCGGGCTACCCCGCGCCCGACCAGGCCGGCCACCCCGGGTACGCCGGGTACGCGCCGGTGCCGCCGCCGCGCAAGTCCCGCCGGACGCTGTGGATCGTGCTCGGCACCATCGGCGCCGTCCTGCTCCTGGCCGGCGGCGCGCTGGCCTACTTCGCCTGGAACGTGGCCGGCAACGCGGGCACCGAGAAGATCGTCCTGCCGGCCACCTTCAAGGACCTCAAGCTCAGCAGCGACAGCTCGGTCACCGACGCCATGGAGAAGGCGATGACCGAGAGCATCGGGAAGGGCGACGGCAACTGGAAGCCCACCGGCGTGGGCGGCCTGTACGAGAACGCCGAGTCGGAGCCGCAGCTCATGGTGTTCGGGGCCTACGGGAAGGTCCTGCTGCCGAAGCAGGAACTGGACGCGGCCTTCAAGGGCGCGGCCGGTGAGGGCACGAACATAACCGACCGGCGCACCATGGACGCCGGCCCCAAGGGCGGCACCATGGAGTGCGGCGTGATGACCGAGGCCGACGGCAGCATCGGCCTGTGCGCCTGGGCCGACAAGAGCAGCCTCGTCATCACCATGCGGGTGCCGGACGAGAACGGCGGCAAGCCCGACCTGGACAAGCTCGCCGCCGACACCCGCGACCTGCGCGCGGTCGCCGAGGTGGCGAAGTAGGACCCGGGCGGCAACGCGGGAAGGGGCCCCGCCCCCAACCCGGGCGGGGCCCCATCCGGCTGCCGCGGGGCGCGGGTCAGGC
>NZ_JBHTWX010000200.1:4503-6138 GCF_042792155.1 Kitasatospora sp. NPDC056651
CGGGGGGGCCTTCTTGGCCGCGGGGCGGATCCGGGTGCGGGCCCCCCGCCGCGTGGGGGGGGGGGCCCCCTTCCGGCTGCCGAGGGCCTCGGGTCAGGCGCTCTTCTCCCGGCGCTCGCGCTTGATCATGTCGCGCGGCACCAGGGTGGGGATGGCGTGCTTGGAGACCACGTCACCGGTGACCACCACGCGGGCGACGTCCTGGCGCGAGGGGACCTCGTACATCACGGACATCAGCACCTCCTCCATGATGGCCCGCAGCCCGCGCGCGCCGGTGCCGCGCAGGATCGCCTGGTCGGCGATCGCCTCCAGCGCGTCCCGGGAGAACTCCAGCTCCACGCCGTCCAGTTCGAACAGCTTGCGGTACTGCTTGACCAGCGCGTTGCGCGGCTCGGTGAGGATCTGGAGCAGCGCCTCGCGGTCCAGGTTGTGCACGCTGGTGATCACCGGCAGACGGCCGATGAACTCGGGGATCATGCCGAACTTCACCAGGTCCTCGGGCATCACCTGGCGGAAGTGGTCGCTGGCGTCCGACTCCCGCTTGGAGCGGATGTTGGCGCCGAAGCCGATGCCCTTGGCACCCGCGCGGCCCTCGATGATCCGCTCCAGGCCGGCGAACGCGCCGCCGACGATGAACAGCACGTTGGTGGTGTCGATCTGGATGAACTCCTGGTGCGGGTGCTTGCGCCCGCCCTGCGGCGGCACCGACGCGGTGGTGCCCTCCAGGATCTTCAGCAGGGCCTGCTGCACGCCTTCGCCGGAGACGTCCCGGGTGATCGACGGGTTCTCGCTCTTGCGCGCGACCTTGTCGATCTCGTCGATGTAGATGATCCCGGTCTCGGCCTTCTTGACGTCGTAGTCGGCGGCCTGGATCAGCTTGAGCAGGATGTTCTCGACGTCCTCGCCGACGTAGCCGGCCTCGGTCAGCGCCGTGGCGTCCGCGATCGCGAACGGCACGTTCAGCATCCGGGCCAGGGTCTGCGCCAGCAGCGTCTTGCCGGAGCCGGTGGGGCCCAGCAGCAGGATGTTGGACTTGGCCAGCTCGATGGCGTCCTCGCGGCCGTTGCCGCCGCTGCGGCCCGCCTCACCCGCCTGGACGCGCTTGTAGTGGTTGTAGACGGCCACCGACAGCGCCTTCTTGGCGAGGTCCTGGCCGACCACGTACTGGTCCAGGAACTCGTAGATCTCGCGCGGCTTCGGGAGCTCCTCGAAGCGCACCTCGGAGGTCTCGGCGAGTTCCTCCTCGATGATCTCGTTGCACAGGTCGATGCACTCGTCGCAGATGTACACGCCTGGGCCGGCGATCAGCTTCTTCACCTGCTTCTGCGACTTGCCGCAGAACGAGCACTTGAGCAGGTCGCCACCGTCTCCGATGCGTGCCACGAGGTGCTTCCCCTTCGCCAGGGGCCCCGCAGGGGTTCCGGGGCCTGGTGCTGTGGACCGTCAACGCCGAGGGCGCTCGGTCTCGGTATCCGACGGTACTCTGTCGGGCCCGTGATTCCGGCCTCTTCGCCAGGTCTGCCCTACGCCCTGGGCGAATTGATACCGAACAGATGCCGTCGTACGGGCTCGCCGATGGGCCGGGGCGGGGGGGGGGGGCGTCGTCCCCCACCTGTCCGAGCAGTGTCCGAGCAG
>NZ_JBHTWX010000201.1:0-6013 GCF_042792155.1 Kitasatospora sp. NPDC056651
CCGCGGGCGGGGAGAAACGCCACGGCCCCCGGCCGTCCACCCGAGCAGGGCGGACGGCCGGGGGCCGTGCGAACCGCGCCGCCGTGGACGGCGGCAGCCGTTCCTAGTACCAGTTGTGGCTCTGCCAGAACGACCACGCGCCACAGGGGCTGCCGTAGCGGCTGTTCATGTAGCTGACGCCCCACTTGATCTGGGTGGCCGGGTTGGTGCGCCAGTCGGCGCCGGCCGTGGCCATCTTGTTCCCGGGCAGCGCCTGGACCAGGCCGTACGCGCCCGAGCTCTTGTTGGTCGCGGTGTAGTCCCAGCCGCTCTCGCGCTTCACGATCTGGCTGAAGCACTGGAACTGGGCGTCGTTGCCGACGATCTGCCGGGCCAGGTCCTGGACCGAGCCGGAGCTGACCGAGGTGGCGGGCGCGCTGTCGTCGACCGCGGCCATCGCCGAACGCGACTTGGAGCGGTTGGCGGCGGCCTCGTCGGCCTTGCGCTTGTCGTCCGCGGCCTTGGCGGCCTTCTCCGCGTCGGCCTTGGCCTGGGCATCGGCCTTCGCCTGGGCGTCCGCGGCGGCCTGCTGGCGCGCGGCCTCCTCGGCGGCCTTCTGCTCCGCGGCGGCCTTGGCGGCGGCGTCGGCGGAGGCCTGCTGGGCGGATGCCTGCTGGCCGATGTTGTCACTGATGGTCTGCGCCTGGGCGCCAGAGGGGACTTCGGCAAGCAGCGTCGCGCCGGCGACGTCGACCGTCTGCGTGGTCTTGCCCTCGCTGCCCGAGGCCATGCCGACGACGGCACCGACAGCGGTGACGGCGGTGGCGGAGGCCACAGCGACTCCCCGGACCGAGATCCGAGTCACATGGATTCCTTCCAGCATCGCCCACGCGTGACCGTGCGGACGCAAGATGCCCCTTGGCACGGACCTCCGTACGGTGCTCTGGTCACGGGAGGTGCTGGCCCGGCGTCCGGCCGAGGTGAGGCGACCGGGCGTTGGAATCGGGCGGCGTACAGCTCAACGGTCTTCAATTGTGCGTCCACCGACCGGAGTTGGCGGACCTTCCGGGGCCTGACTTCCGGAGTCCGGAAGCCCTGCCGCGCCGTACGCGGGGCCTGACAGAACCCTCACCATGCCGCACCGGGCACGGTCGACGCAATTCCCGCCCGCGTGGCGCATGTCACATCCCCCGTACGGCAGTTCCCCGGACGGAAAGCACTCGATGTGATGAAACGAGTGGGGCCCGCTCCCTCAGGAGCGGGCCCCCGGCCGCGAATTGACCGTATTGTCCTACTACGCCCCGGTCAGGGCCGGATCACGGGTTGATGTCCTCCAGCATCTCCGTGACCAGCGCCGCGATCGGCGAACGCTCCGAGCGGGTGAGCGTGATGTGGGCGAAGAGCGGATGGCCCTTCAGCTTCTCCACCACCGCCACCACGCCGTCGTAGCGGCCCACCCGGAGGTTGTCCCGCTGCGCCACGTCGTGGGTGAGCACCACCCGCGATCCCTGGCCGATCCGGGACAGGACCGTCAGCAGGACGTTCCGCTCCAGCGACTGCGCCTCGTCCACGATCACGAAGGCGTCGTGCAGCGAGCGCCCCCGGATGTGGGTCAGCGGGAGCACCTCCAGCATCCCGCGGGCGATGACCTCCTCGATCACGTCCGGGGTGGTGACGGCGGAGAGGGTGTCGAAGACCGCCTGGGCCCAGGGGCCCATCTTCTCCGCCTCGCTGCCCGGCAGGTAGCCGAGCTCCTGGCCGCCGACCGCGTACAGCGGCCGGAAGACCATCACCTTGCGGTGCTGCCTCCGCTCCAGAACCGCCTCCAGCCCCGCGCACAGCGCGAGCGCCGACTTCCCGGTGCCGGCCCGGCCGCCCATCGAGACGATGCCGACCTCCGGGTCGAGCAGCAGGTCCAGCGCCACCCGCTGCTCGGCGCTGCGCCCGCGCAGCCCGAACGCCTCGCGCTCGCCGCGCACCAGCCGCACCCGGCCGTCGCCGGTGACCCGGCCGAGCGCGCGGCCGCGCTCCGAGGTCAGCACCAGCCCGGTGTGGACGGGCAGCTCGGCCGCCCCGTCGACGTCCACCCCGGCGTCGTGGCCGGACGCGAACAGCGCGTCCACCTGGTCGGCCGGGACGTGCAGCTCGGACATGCCCGTCCAGCCGGAGGTGATCGCCAGCTCGGCCCGGTACTCCTCGGCGAGCAGGCCCACCGAACTGGCCTTGATCCGCAGCGGCAGGTCCTTGGACACGACGGTGACGTCGTAGCCCTCGGCCTGGAGGTTGCGTGCGACCGCGAGGATCCGGGTGTCCGCCTCTCCGCCGCCGGCCCGGTAGCCGACCGGCAGTATCGACACGTCGGAGTGGTTGAGCTCGACCCGGATGGTGCCGCCGAGCTCGCCGACCGGGATCGGCTCGTCGAGCCGGCCGTGGCGGATGCGGTAGTCGTCGAGCAGCCGCAGCGCCTGGCGGGCGAAGTAGCCCAGCTCCGGGTGGTGCCGCTTGGCCTCCAGCTCGGTGACGACCACCACCGGGAGGACGACCTCGTGCTCCTCGAAGCGGGTCATGGCGAGCGGGTCCGCCAGCAGCACGCTGGTGTCGAGAACGTACGTGCGCCGGTCTGGTGTCCGGCGGCTCTTGGAACTGACCACTAGGCCTCCAGAGCGGATGACCCTGCGTCATCCGCGTCCAGCCGGCCCCCGCTGCCCCGGTGGCCTCGGGGCCGGACTGACTGGAGTATTCCCAGGCGGGGAACGGTGCATTCGCGCCCCCGGCGAACTGACGGATCATTGCCGGTGAACGTTTGGCCTCGCGTCGGCGCCGGGTAGGCCAGGCCTACGGCGGTCATTTTCCCCGCGGGCCCGGGGCCGGGGCTCCGGTCGGGCCGACGGCCCGGGGCCGGCAGCCGGGGCTACAGCCCCATCCTCCGGTTGCGCTGCTCGAACGCCCGCAGCGCGCGCAGGAAGTCGACCTTGCGGAAGGCCGGCCAGTACGCCTCGCAGAAGTAGAACTCGCTGTGCGCGCTCTGCCAGAGCAGGAAACCGGACAGCCGCTGCTCGCCGGAGGTGCGGATGATCAGGTCCGGGTCGGGCTGGTCGCGGGTGTACAGGTGCTCGGAGATGTGCTCGACGGTCAGGATCTCGGCCAGCTGCTCGATCGAGGTGCCCCGTCCGGCCTGCTCCTGGAGCAGCGAGCGGACGGCGTCGGCGATCTCGTGCCGGCCCCCGTAGCCGACCGCGACGTTGACGGTGATCCCGTCGATGTCGGAGGTCTCGTCGGCGGCCCGCTTGAGCACGTCGGCGGTGTGCTGCGGGAGCAGGTCCAGCGCGCCGACCGGGTTGACCCGCCAGCGGCGGGCGGCGGCCAGGCCGGTGACGGCGTCCTCGATGATGCCGAGCAGCGGGACGAGCTCGTCGGCCGGGCGGTCCAGGTTGTCGGTGGAGAGCATCCAGAGGGTGACGACCTTGACGTGGGTCTCGTCGCACCAGCCGAGGAACTCGCTGATCTTGTCGGCGCCGCGCTGGTGGCCGTACGCGGTGGAGCCGCCGGTCGCCTTGGCCCAGCGGCGGTTGCCGTCCAGGATCACGCCGATGTGGCGGGGGGTGCGCGCGAGGTGGACCTCGACCCGTCGGCCGTAGAGCCGGTACATCCCGCCGAGCACGGTGCGCAGCCCCGGCGTCCGTTCGGCGACATCGCGCAGACCCATCTTTCCCGGCCCCTCCGTGCTCGTTCAACTGGTGCGTCTCCGCCCCCGGCGCAGCCTACTCCCGCCCGCAGGTGCTCGGTGAAGCCGCAGGTAGCGGTCTTGTCACGGTCCTGTACGAAGTCTGTCCCGACCGGCGTGTCAGGGGTCGTCGGGGCGGGCCGCGGGGGCGTCGCGGGGCGTCTTTGTCGCGGACACGGAACGGTCTCCGAATCCTTAACGGAACCGTAAGCCGTTCGTCCGATGCTTGACGACCCGCAATGGTCTAGTCCAGCTTTTGATCCGGGACGAAACGAATCCTCCCCTCGTCCCACTGGCTCACCTCCGACGCAACAGCCCTCCCCCACACGCGGCCGCCGCGCCCCCCACCGCGGCGGCCGCTCCTCCCCCAGGAGCGTCACCCCATGGCCCGTACGCTGAAGCAGCCCTCGCACAAGCGCCGACGCAGCCCCCTCCCGGCCGTCGCGGCCGGCGCCACCGCCCTCGCCCTGGCCGGCAGCGGTCTCGCCCTCTTCGCCGGCGGTGCCAGCGCCGCGGTCGGCAACCTGGTCGCCAACGGCGGGTTCGACAACGGTCTCGCGGGCTGGGCCTGCACCGGCGCCGCGACCACCGTCTCCTCCCCGGTCCACTCCGGCACCGGCGCGCTCCAGGCCACCCCGGGCGCCGGCGACACCGCCGAGTGCACCCAGACCATCAGCGTGCTGCCCAACACCAGCTACACGCTGAGCGCCTGGGTCCAGGGCTCGTACGCCTACCTCGGTGCGCGTGGCACCGGCGGCACCGACCCGTCCGTGTGGTCGAACCAGAGCAGCTGGAACCAGCTGTCCACCACCTTCACCACCGGGGCGAACGCCACCAGCGTCACCGTCTACCTGCACGGCTGGTACGGCCAGAGCGCCTACCTGGCCGACGACGTCGCGCTGGTCGGCCCCGGCGGCACCGGCACCCCGTCGCCGACCCCGACCCCCACCGCGACGCCCACGCCGACCCCCACCCAGACGGCCACCGCCTCCCCGACGCCGACCACGACGCCCACCCCGACCCAGACTCCGACCCCCACCGCGACGCCGACCACGACGCCCACCCCGACCACCACCCCGAAGCCGCCGACCGGCGTGCCCGCCCACGCCATCACCGGCTACTGGCAGAACTTCGACAACGGCGCGACCGCCCAGCGCCTGAGCGACGTCCAGAGCGCGTACGACATCATCGCGGTCTCCTTCGCCGACGCCGTGCCCACCCAGACCGGCGCGATCAGCTTCACCGTGGACCCGGGTCTGTCCAAGGCGCTCGGCGGCTACACCGACGCCCAGTTCCGCGCCGACATCAAGGCCAAGCAGGCGGCCGGCAAGAAGGTCATCCTCTCCATCGGCGGCCAGAACGGCGCGATCAGCGTCGGCAACGCCACCGCCGGCGCCAACTTCGTCAACAGCGCCTACGCGATCATCAAGGACTACGGCTTCGACGGCATCGACGTCGACCTGGAGAACGGCGTCCAGGCCGGCCCGCTCGGTGACGCGCTGCACGCCCTCCAGGCCAAGGTCGGCTCCGGCTTCGTCCTGACCATGGCCCCCGAGACCATCGGGATGTACAGCACCTCCGGCGCCTACTTCCAGCTGGCGCTGAACACCAAGGACATCCTCACCGTCGTCAACACCCAGTTCTACAACTCGGGCGGCATGAACGGCTGCGACGGCAAGGTCTACACCCAGGGCACCATCGACTTCATCACCTCGCAGGTCTGCACCCAGATCCAGGGCGGCCTGCGGCCGGACCAGGTGGGCATCGGCGTCCCGGCCTCCAGCAGGGCGGCGGGCGGCGGCTACGTCTCCCCGACCGTGGTGAACAACGCGCTGGACTGCCTGGCCACCGGCAGCAACTGCGGCAGCTTCGTGCCGCCGGCCAAGTGGCCCACCATCCGCGGCGCGATGACCTGGTCGACCAACTGGGACGTCAACAACGGCAACGCGTTCTCCAACACGGTCGGCCCGTTCGTCCACAAGATGCCGTAACCGGCCCGGGGTCCGCGGGGCCCCGGCCACCAGAGCTCAACTCCCCCGGCGCGCCGCTCCTTGAGGGTGGGGCCTGCGCGTCGGCGGCGGGGCCCGCCGTACCGAACCGGTACGGCGGGCCCTTCCGTTCCTCTCCCCTTCCATGACCGCCGGGCTTCCACGACCGCCGGGCTCCTATGACCGCCGGGCGCGCCGCACGGCGCTTCCGGTCGTCCGGGGGCGGGGGGGGGGGGGCCGCCCGGCCCGCCGGGGGGCGGCCGGCGCGCCAGGGGCAGGCGCGGCGGCGGGTGGGGGGCGCGCGCCGCCCGCGGGGCGGGCG